>JAOUEG010000484.1 GCA_029858845.1 Chloroflexota bacterium
TCAAAGGCGGCAGCGCCCGAGTCGGCCTCGACATCGTCCGACCCCGATGGGCGGTCGGGCGGGAAGAGCTCCGACGGAAAGAGCGCGAGCGAAAACGGTCGTGACGACGGCCCGCGTGAAGCCGCCCCCACGCCCAAGGACCGCGCTTCGACGGATGCCCCCAGGGCCATACCGTCGACGTCCGGTGCCCCTTCGGACTGACCATGGCCGGCGCCGCCGACTGGATCACCCTTGCCGAGGCACGTGACATGCTCGCTGCCGTCAACGTCCACTTCACGACCGCCACGATCGGGAGCTGGGCCAGGACCGGCCGACTGCAGAGCATCAAGCTGGGCGGGCGGCGCTATGTGCGACGCGGCGAGATCCGGGCGCTGGTGGCGGCCCCGCGCCGCGTGCCGGTGGATGCGCTCCAGCCGTCATTGTTCGAGGACATGCGGGACTGACCCGCATCGTCATGGATCCCACGGCGGTCCTGGAGCGCGTCCTAGATCAGCCGCATGTCGCGTACGTCCGGGAGGTGCTGGACACGTACGGCCGGGCTGCCGGCGGTCTGCTTGCCAACGGTCTCGCCTACGCCGCATTGTTCGCGGTCATCCCGATCGGTCTGGTCACGCTCGGATTCGCCGGCTTCATCGCCGGCGACCCGGAGTTCCAGGACGCCCTCGCCGACGCGCTGATCAAGGCGGCTCCGCCGGTCGCCGATCTCATCGAAGGGGCCCTGCAGGCGGTGTCGAGCGGCGCCGCAGCGGCATCGATCATCGGACTCATCGGCCTGACGTGGACCGTGAGCCAGTTCTACGTCGCCCTGGACAAGGCCTTCTCGCAGATCTTCTTCGCGGCTCCCGAGCGCAACGTGATCCATCGGACCGCCCGTGGCTTCATCTGGGTGGCGATCCTGCTCACCACGGTTGCGGCCCTGATCATCATCGGGACGCTGGCCGTCGCATTGGAAGCGCTGCTTCCGGGGCAGATCCCGTTGATCCCGCTGCTCGGCGATATCGTTCTGTCGCCCCCGGCTCTGATCGCGCTGGCGATCGGCGCGGTAGCGGTGATCTACCGGGTCCTTCCGCCGAAGGCCCCGTCCTGGCGATCCGTGGGGCTGCCCGCCATCGTCGTCGGTGTCGTGATACTCGTCCTGAGCCAGATCTTCATGTTCGTTGCACCACGACTCGTCGGGGTCGCGGCGCTGGCTGGTTCGCTGGCAACGGCGTTCATCGCGCTCGCCTGGTTGTCATTCACCTTCCAGGCCCTGCTGTACGGCGCCGCGTGGGTCCGGGTGCGGGAGCACCGGGTGCGTCCTGGGGACCGTTCAGCCCTGGCGGGTCCCGCAGCGACGGCAGAACCGGGCGGTGGCGGAGAGTGACAGGCCGCAGCTGACGCAGGGGGCCACGCCGCCGGTGGGTCGCGTTGAGGCGGCAGTCGGCGGCGCCACGACTTCGCGTGCGGATTCCGCCCAGAGGGAGTCGAGCGATCCCGCTGCCTGGCCCGGTCCGCGGTTGGCAAGGAACGGCAATCCGGCCGACGGTTGCTGACTCGGCCACTCCGGTCGGGCGGGCCACTGCGGCTCGGTTGCGTCCGGCGGCACCCCGGGAGCGGGTTCGGTCGGAGCGGGTCCGACCGAGCTTTCGGGAATGACCAGGGGGTCTGACTCAGGCGCGACGATCTGCCACGTCGGCTGCTCCACCACGTCGACGCCGAGGTCGGCGGGCGATCCGGCCACGACAGCCGTGTCGTCGGCATCGGCGGTGGCTGCCGCAGCGAGTTCGCCGGACGGCTCGACTTCGGCGGTGACCGGCTCAGCGGTGACCGGTTCCGCCGTGACCGGTTCCGCCGTGACCGGCTCAGCGGTGACCGGTTCGGCCCCGGCGGCCGCGGCCTGCTCGCGTTCGTACGCCGCGATCTGGGCGTCGAGGTCCTCGCCCGGTCGGAATCGGCGAAGCAGCGAGCTCGTTTGACCGGCGGCGGCAGCGGCGCGACCGTCGATGTCCGCCTCGTCCACCGATGGGACAGCGGCCTCGACCGGCGGCGCGGCCTCGACCGG
>JAOUEG010000485.1 GCA_029858845.1 Chloroflexota bacterium
GATCCACCCCCGCCGTCCGACCCGCCGCCGCAGGCGGCTACCACCAACACCAAGGGCAGCACCGCCGCCGCTCGGCGCCACTGCCGTCGTGCACCGTTTCGTGCCATCAGTGAGGTCCCCCTGACTCCGTCACTCACGCGACCGTATCCGTCGCCGGCAGATCTTATTTCGTAGTATACGAAATAAGTCTCCCGACCTCAACCCCGTCGCCGCCGCGACGGTTCTCCCTGGGTCACGTGGAGGCCGAGAAACGCGCCGCGCCTTGACGAAGGCATCGCCGCTCCGGGGACAGAGCGGTCAGCTCGAACACCACCGAGGCCGGCGGCGGTCGAGGCGATCAGGCTTCGAGGGCCTGGGCGACCAACCCGGCGACGAGCTGACGGCTGCGCTCGACCGAGAGGCCCTGCCAGGTCCGCAGCCGATCCCACGTCTCCCAGCTGGTGTGGAGATCGAGCAGCTCGAGGACGTCGCCTGCGGTGCCCGGGGCGAGGACGGCGAGCTCGGGCTCGAAGGTCCGGGCCAGCTGGCTCCGGAGGTGCGAGGCCATCGCGGCCTGCTGGCGCTGCAGCTCCGGCGAGCGGTGCATCCTGACCAGCGTGGCGCGACGCACCGGCGCAACGGCTTCGAACAGCTCTGCGCGATGCTCGGCGATGCCGTCGATCCGTTCGGCGCAGGTTCCGGCGAGCGGTCGGGCGGCGAACAGGACTCGGTGACGCTCGACCTGCCGCTCGGCGATCGCCACCGCCAGCGCTTCCTTGTCCTGGAAGTGGTGGTAGATGGCCCGGGTCGTCCGCCCGACGCGGGCGGCGATCTCCTCGAGGGTGGGGGTGAGGTTCCCCTCGGCATTCAGGTCGAACAGGGCGTCGATGACGGCTTCGCGAGTCCGAAACCCACGAGCGACGCGGCCGTCTTCGGCGATCTCCGTCATGCGCCGTCGATGGTAGGCCTGAGCGCGGCCGTCAGCTGCTCGAGCCGGGCGCTGGATGCCGGGTCGTCGACCAGGTTCGTCGCCTCGTCGGGATCGGTGTCGAGGTCGAACAGCTCGCTGGCCTCGCCGGTGTCGGCGTTGACGGTGGCCCGCCAGTGACCGTCGGTGATGGCCTGCCACGTCGGCAGGCCGGGTCGCATGCGGATCATGCTGGCCACGTGCTCACGGGTCGCGCCACCTTCGCCGGTGACGAGCGGCACGAGCGACCGCGACGGCGCGCCGTCGAGGGCGGCAGCGTCGCCGGCGTCGAGCAGCGTGGCAGCGACGTCGAACGCCTGCACCGGCGCCGTCTCGACCCGGCCGGTGGTGCCGGCGGGAGGGCGGACGATCAGCGGCACCCGGACCGACGACCGATAGAAGTTCATCTTGGCCATCAGGCCGTGGTCGCCGAGCATCTCGCCGTGGTCGGCCGAGTAGACGATCCACGTGTTGTCGAGCTGGTCTCGCTCCTCCAACTGGGCGATCAGGGCACCGATGCGCTGATCGATCAGCGACACCATGGCGTAGTACTGACGTGCCCCGCGCAGCACGAATTCGTCGGTCAGCAGCTCGCTGTGGGAGTGCTTGCGCAGTCCAGCCAAATGGGTGGCCCACTCGTCCGTCGTCGGGACCGGCTCGGATCGGGCGGTGCGCTCGATCCGAGCCCCTGCGTAGTGGTCGGCCCAGATCGGGTCGCCGATCAGCGGCACGTGGGGTTGCACGAACGAGAGCTGCAGGAACCACGGCCGGTCGCCGCTCTGGCCGCCGATCCACTGCTGCGCTTCGTCTGCCAGGAAGCAGGTGAGGTCGAGCTCTTGGGGCAGGGGAGAGGTGACGCCGTTCCAATGCTCGGGCCCGCCACGGAAGTTGTCGCGGATCACCTGCAGGTACGGCTCGAGCGCATCGTGTTCACGCAGGAACCGCATGTAGGGCGTCTCCCAGTCGCCGACGTGGACGTACTTGTCGAACTCCTCGACGACGTGATCGAACCCGAAGCTGCCGATCCACTCTTCGGTGGGCGCCGGCGAGCCGGCTTCGACTGCCATGGGCCACGACGAGAAGTGGGTCT
>JAOUEG010000486.1 GCA_029858845.1 Chloroflexota bacterium
ACGCGCGAGCCAGTCGAGGCCGTTTGAGCTCGATCCCCCGCCCGGTCTGACCGTGGCCAAGACCACGAGCCGTTTCGTCTGCCAGGGCTGCGGCGAGGCATTCCTGCGCTGGGAGGGCCAGTGCCGCACATGCGGCCTGTGGAACAGCCTTGTCGAGACCGTCGTCCGGGAGCCGCGGCGCACGTCGACGGCCGTTCCCCGGGCGGGCCGCGAGACTGGCCTGCCGATAGCCCTGTCCGAGATCGGCGAGCACGACGTTCCGCGGCTTCCTACGCGGATCGGCGAGCTCGACCGCGTCCTCGGCGGCGGTGTGGTTCCGGGTTCGGTGATCCTGCTCGGCGGTGAACCCGGGATCGGGAAGTCGACGCTGCTGCTCCAGGCCGCCGCGGGCTTGGGTGTGCCGGTCTTGTACGCGACGGGCGAGGAGTCGGCGGCGCAGGTGCGCCTCCGGGCGGGTCGGCTTGACCTCCTCGCGGGTGGGCCCGGTCGCACGATCGAGGTCCTGGCGGACCATGACGTCGGACGGATCGTGGAGGTCGCGCGGACGCAGCGGCCCGCCGTCCTGATCGTGGATTCGGTCCAGACCGCGACCGTCGACGAACTGGACGGCGCCGCCGGCAGTGTCGGCCAGGTCCGCGAGTCGGCAGTCCGGCTCCTTGAATTCGCGAAGGGCGAAGGAGTGGCGGTCATCTTGGTCGGCCACGTTACCAAGGACGGTTCGCTCGCCGGCCCCAAGACGTTGGAGCATCTGGTCGACGCCGTGATCGCGCTCGAAGGGGAGCGATATGCGGCGCTGCGGCTCATCCGGGCTGCGAAGAACCGATTCGGGTCGACCGAGGAAGTCGGGGTGTTCGAGATGGCCGGCTCTGGGCTCATCGAGGTCAGCGATCCGGCGCGTGCCTTCCTGGCTGATCATGCCGAGCCGGCGCCCGGGAGCGTGATCGCGCCGACGATGGAGGGGAGCAGGCCCCTGCTCGTGGAGGTCCAGGCGCTGGTGGCGACAGCGGGGTACGGCACGCCGGCGCGCAAGGCAAGTGGGATCGACCCCAATCGGCTGGGCCTGCTCGTCGCCGTCCTCGGGAGGCGGGCCGGGATCGGCCTGGCCTCGCATGACGTCTACGCCAACCTGGCCGGCGGCCTGTCGGTGGCCGAGCCCGGATTGGACCTGCCACTGGCGCTGGCCCTGGCGTCCTCGCTTCGGGATCGGCCCCTGCTCGCCGGCATGGTGGTGATCGGCGAGGTCGGGTTGCTGGGCGAACTCCGGCCGGTCGCGGGCCTGGAGCGTCGCCTTCGCGAGGCGGCCCGGCTCGGGTTCAGTGGGGCGATCATCCCATCACCGGGACGCGGAGACGGGTCGCCGGACGTTCCCGGCATGCGGATCGTGGAGGTGGCAACGCTTCGTGCCGCGGTGGATGTCTCGCTCGTGCCGCCGCCCGGCCAGCGTGGCGAGGCGCTTCCGGCGATGCTAGGCTGACGGCCCGCTGGGCGCTCAAGGGGCCTCGGTGGCGCCGGAACTTCCGTCGAGGGTGCTGTGATCCGCTATATCCGTGTGCTGGGTGCCGCCCTCGGCGGCCTGGTCGGGCTGGTGCTCGCCGGGGTCGGCCGCGGGCTGTTTACCGATACGGACTACGCCGGCGCTCTGCTGGCGGCCTGGGTCGTCGCCTGGGTGATCGTCGGCTTCGGTCTTCTGCCGTATCTCACGGTCGTGCCCGCTGCGTGGTTGATCGCGCGCGTCGAGGAGCTCTCGACCACCGAGTTCGTGACCGCCATCGCCGGCCTGCTGATCGGCCTGCTCATGGGTCTGCTCCTGGGCTTCCCCCTCGGGCAGATCGAGGGGCCGATCGGCGAGTGGGGACCCCTGGGGGTCTCGATCTTCCTCGGGCTCGGCATGCTGGGACTGACGGTGGCCAAGCGGCGTGACCTGGTCGCCGCGGCCGAGGCCGTGGGTCTGGTGCGCCGCCGTGGCGCCGCCGACGTGGCCGGCCCACGAGAGGGCGACCCGCACATCGTGGTCGATACCAGCGCCATCATCG
>JAOUEG010000487.1 GCA_029858845.1 Chloroflexota bacterium
CCGATCTCGTCTGTCGAGGAAACCCGGCTCGTCCCCGCTAGCCGTCCGGGTTGTCACTCCACTTCGGGTCGTGGTCCCACGCCTCGGTCCTCTCGGCCGCCAGCTCGAGTGCACGGGCTGCGTCGGCGTACGTCTCGTAGGGCCCTAGTCGGACCGTGTTCGCGCAACCATCCCGACCCTCGACCGCCGCGTGGTCCAAGCACCACCACCACGGCGGACCGCTGCTGATGGGCTGATCCTCCATACGACGCCTCCTCGGCTCTCTCCTAGAATGCCGCATCATGTCCACAGCACCGGTCGGAACCGTCACACCGGGCACCCTTTCGCCACGGCGGGAGGTCCCGGAACGGATACCGCGGCCGCCCTACGTCGACCGCGACCAGCCCGATCCCTACCTCGGCAGCGAGGTCAAGGACGACGAGACGATCGAGCGAATGCGCGTTGCCGGGCGGATCGCCGCCCAGGCGCTCGCCGAAGTTGCCCGCCGGATCGCACCCGGCGTCACCACCGACGAGCTCGACCGCGTCGGGCACGAGTTCCTCTGCGACCACGACGCCTATCCGTCGACGCTCGGGTACCGCCACTTCCCCAAGTCGTTGTGCACCTCGGTCAACGAGGTGATCTGTCACGGCATCCCGGACGACACCGTGCTCGTCGACGGCGACATCGTCAACATCGACATCACCGCGTACATCCACGGAGTCCACGGGGACACCGACGCCACCTATCTCGTCGGCGACGTCGACGAGGAGTCGCGGCTGCTGGTCGAGCGCACCCACGAGGCGACGATGCGTGCGATCAAGGCGGTCTCCCCCGGGCGACCGCTGAACGCCGTCGGACGGGTCATCGAGTCCTACGCGCGCCGCTTCGGATACGGAGTCGTGAGGGACTTCACCGGGCACGGTATCGGCACTGCGTTCCACTCCGGGCTCGTCGTCCCGCACTACGACGCGCCCCACCTGGACGTCACCATGGAGACCGGGATGACCTTCACGATCGAACCCATGCTCACGCTGGGGACGATTGACTACGAGATCTGGGACGACGGGTGGACGGTCGTCACCCGTGACCGACGCAGGACCGCCCAGTTCGAGCACACCGTGCTCGTCACCGAGTCCGGAGTGGACATCCTGACCCTCCCTTGAGCGGTCCCCCGGGAGTCCGGCGGACGTCCGAGCGGCTCGCCCCCGGAAAGGTGGACCCTCGGGCTTCAGGCCGGGCCCTCTGCCGGCCGATAAGCCAGGTATGCGCGCGCGACAACCACGGGCCGGCGCCGGCCCGAGCTGCACCCGTTGTGCCGGCGTTCTACGCCCCGGCGCCCCGCTGTGCAGCCTGTGCGGCTGGCCAGCCGGTCGCAGTGCTCCCGAACAGGTTCCGGCGCCCGAGGCGGTGGCACCTGCTCCGCGCTCGGACTCACCGGACTCGCCGGCCCCCGTGGAGGCGGCCCAGCTCGATGACGTCGCGGCGGCTCAGCTCGAGGCTCTCGACGTCCTCGACGACGATGCGGAGGACATCGTCGAGGACGCCACCTCGGACGACGAGGTCCCAGCCGCGGACCCCGTCGACGGAGCCGACCCAGGAGGGTCGAGGGGATCACGCCCGACACAGACCGTCGCGGCGGACGCCGCCTTGCTGGACCCCCTGACCGCCCCGCTGTCGCTGCTGACCATGGAACGACCCGGGATGCCCGAACCGCTCCTCGCCGACGAGCTGCTCGGCGAGCCGACGGCGACGCCTCCCGCCCCGAGCTCTCGCATCGTGCTCGACCCGCTGTGGGACACGGTGCCGGGACCGGAGCCGGAGGAGCCCGACCTGTTCCGGGTGCCCGCACTGGACCTTCAGCCGGTCGTCCGGCTCGGACGGTTCACCGCCGCCGGCGTCATCGCGGTGTCAGTGCTGGCCGTGGCCATCCCCGTCGTCTCCTTTGTCTTCGCCTCCCTGGGCGTCGCGGAGGAGGCGAGCCTGGCGCTGGCCGGAGCCGCTGCTGTCGCCCTGGTCGTCTCGACTGCCTCGTTCTTGACCTGGGTCGG
>JAOUEG010000488.1 GCA_029858845.1 Chloroflexota bacterium
TCCGATCGGAGATGGACCATGGCTGACGAGCGGACCCCGTTCGAGACCCGGTTGGCCGACGTGTTCGAGCGATATGCCGACCTGGCCCCACTCGAGATCGACCCGTGGGTCGTCACCCAGGCCGCCGTCGCCTCGTCGCGTCGGGGCTGGCGGGGAATCGGCTGGATGCCGGGACCGATGGACGACGCCCGAGCCAGGAGCAGGCTCCTCGTGCCGCTGGCCCTCCTCGGCCTGCTGCTCGCGGCCGTCGGCGCCGCGCTGTGGGTCGGCAGCCAGCAGCACGACCGGAACCAGCTGGTCGACCGGGGACCGACCTTGCCGGCCGAGTTCGTCGTCGATGCAGAGATCGTTCCCTTTGATGCCGTCGAGTCAGTCCTCGGTCCGCTGGTCTGGACCACGGTCGAGAACGGAGACGTCACAGTGCCACGCCCGAATCCAGAGCCGATCTACGGCAGCCTCAGGACTGGCTACCTCTACGGAGATCACGACACTGGCATCTGGGCATCGGATGACGGCCTGGACTGGACACCTGTGTCCACCGAATTCACGTCGCTGTCCCACGAACACGGCTTCGATACGGTGGACGGCCGTTGGGCCCTCACGTCAGGCTCGCAAGTGCTTCACCGGACGAACGATGGTTGGAGTCCCGTGGACCTCCCATCGCTCAGCCAGCTGCCGGTCCAGTCCGGCGACGTGACCCTCATCCCCGGCGTCCTCTCGACAGCAGATGTCTTCATCAGCGACGACGGCGCAGGATTCGAGCAGGTGCAGATGCCGTATGCCTTGGCGTCGCTGATGGCCGTACCGGACGGCGGCTTCATCGCCTTCCCTGACGGCGTCAGCGGTGGTCTGATCGTGAGCTCGCGTGATGGCCGGACGTGGAACGAGCACCGAGCACCCGGATTCCTGTCCGGGGAACCTGCGCAGGTCGAAGTCGGTCGACAGGTTGACCGCCTGCTTGCGCTCGTCGAAGCCGCGGACGGCCGACATACGGTCTGGTCGTCGACCGACGGGGTCGATTGGCGCCTGGAGACACCGGCGATCCGCTATCCGGACGCTATCGCGAACATCGAGATCAAGGATTTTGGTCTGCTCGCGGGGGGTGACTTCGTGTCAGTTGACTTGGGACGGTCCTGGGCCCACGTCCCGAGCCGCGACCCGGAAGACGTCGGCTCGGGCAACGGGGGCCTGGTGGTGGGGGGCAGGACATCGGACACGTTCTACCTCCATGCGGGTTCCGGTGGCCAGCGATGGATGTCGGTCGGTCGGTTCCAGGGTTCCCCGGAGCTGATTCCGTCTCCGGCGAACACGACGCCAGTCCCAACCGGCGTCGTCGGCTTGGCGTTCTCCGGGGTGACCGCGCCCGCAAGACCCGCTGAGGCTGGGGGCACGATCGCGTCGATCAACGGCCCGATCCGGGTCGAGACATCCGCCGGGCGGCTGGAGTGGACCGGATACGACACCGGCGGCCCGCTGCGCCTGTTCGAGCTGAGAGATGGCGGATACGTCCTGTCGCCGCTGACGCATCACGACGTGACGTGGTATTCGCCTGATGGTGAAGTCTGGCAAGACTGGTCCGGCACGCGATCGTTCTATGCCGAGTACACCGTGCAGTGGGATGCAGCGGGATGGGCCAGTACGACCAATGCGTTCACGGAACCCGGCGATCGCCCGGACGAGTTGTGGCGGTACGACGGCGGGGACTTTCTCGAGATCGAGCTGCCGGCCTGGGTCGACAGCGTTCAGACCCCTGTCGTCTCGGGCGATGCCCGACTGATCCTCGGCTCGAGTTCGGAGGCAACGCACGATTGGATGATCCTTGAGGCGGCGGACGGGGTCGTCCAACAGTACGGATCGCCGTGGACCATCCCCGACTGGGTGCAGGGCTGGGATGGCCTCGACCACCAGGTGACGATCGCCGCCCGTGACGGCGGCGGGTACCTGGCGATCCAATCGAACACCGCCTCTGAGGGCCAGGGCCCGGCGCCCAACGACGCCGTGCTGGTCGAAACCGGCGGCGTCT
>JAOUEG010000066.1 GCA_029858845.1 Chloroflexota bacterium
TCGCCGGCGCGAATCACCGTCTCCAGCACGCGGACATGATCGTTCTCGAAGACCACGACGTGATGATCCGGTGCAGCCCTCGGCCCGTCGAGATCCCGACCCCCGGTGCCGTCCGCCGACATCGCCTCCTCCTACCCCACGCCCGCCGGTTCTGTGATCGAACCGCGGATCCTACCGCTCCGGGCCGTGCTGGCTTGGTGGCCGGTCGGCGCGAGACGTACCTGTCGCACCGACCGGCGATCGCCAAGTCCTAGCTCGGGTTCGAATCTGACGACGACTCGGCCGTCTCCACGATCTTGGCCGCCATCTGCCGTGACCGCTTGTACCAGTCCTTGGACACCTCCTCGGCGACCGAGCGACCACCGAGTCCGAATGCCAGCCCGAACGCCAGGGCCATGGCGCCGACGAGGCCCACGAACAGGATGTTCACCAGGTCGGAAGCGATGCCGACCTGGTAGAGGGCGACGATCACGCCGAATGCGATGACGGCGAACTCCGCGACCCGTCCGAGGAGCGCGGTGTTGGACAGGCCCATGCCCTCGCCGGACGCCTCGATGGCCGTCCGCAGGATCCGTCCGAGCACGGGGGCCGCCAGGACGATGATGACCGCCACGATGAGATTCGGGAGCCATGCGAGGAACGTGTTGAGCAGCACGCTCACCTGGCTCCAGCCGAGGAAGTTCGCGGCTGACAGGAAGAAGACGAGGTAGATGAGCCACTTGGCCAGGATGCCAAGGTACTGGCTCGGCCGATTCGCCCCCGGGGCGTCGCCGTAGATGGTCCCCGCGTACCGGGAGAACATGGCGTCCGCGTTGGCACGGCTGAGCAGGCTGGTGACGATACCGCCGATGATCCGCCCGACGATCCAGCCGATGAGCAGGATCAGGAGCGCCCCGATGACGGTCGGGAGCGCATTGACAAGGTCTGCGACGGCCTCGTTGAACGCGTCGCTCAGCGTGTCTACCAGGTTCATATGTTCCTCCCTCGCGTGGCGATCGCCCGTATCGTTGCGGACTCGCCGGTGGCGGTGGGCCGTTGCCGTGGCGCACCGTTGGACCCCCCTACCCTAGCCCCAACACGCAAGTCGGCACGCGACCGTCGCCCGAGGTTCGCGATCCCCCGGTCATCCTTCTCGGCGACGCGACACCGCTTCCACGATGGGCTGTGGGCGGCCGAGACCAGTGGAGGCCGTCGACGGGTCGGTCGGATCAGCTCGACGCCCCGCCAGATGATCCGTGCCGGAGGCTCGGGTTCCCGGCCCGCGTTGCAGTAGGGTACGCAGGTCTCCGGATCAACGGGAGTGAGCGCAGCTCGACCGGGACGGCGTGTCCGCGGCTTCCTGCGCGCCGGGGCACGCACCGATCACCCCACGAGGTGCCGCCGATGCCGCTCTACATGGACCGTCACGACATCCCGGGGGCGAGCGCGGCTGACGTCGCCCAGGCACACGTGGCGGACCTGGCCATGGAGTCGAAGTACGGCGTCGAGTTCCTCACGTACTGGTTCGATCCGGACCACGGCAAGGCGTTCTGCCTCGCAAAGGCGCCCGGGCCCGAGAGCCTTGCCTCGGTCCACCGCGAAGCGCACGGCCTGATCCCCGGGGAGATCATCTCCGTTTCGGAAGACAACGTCCTCCGGTTCCTCGGCGCCCTCGGCAACCAGGCCGATGACCGGCAGCTCACGAGTTCGTTCAAGACCATCCTGTTCACGGACCTCGAGGGTTCCACATCGCTTCTCCACGACGTCGGTCAGGCGGCCTTCATGGAACTCCTGGGCGAACACGACCGCATCATCCGGCGTGCGCTCGTGACCTCGGGCGGGCGCGAGGTCAAGCACACCGGCGACGGGATCATGGCGTCCTTCGACACCGTCGAATCCGGTCTCCGCGGCGCACTCGCGATCCGGGACGGGTTCGCCGCGCGGATGGCGTCAGGAGCGACCCCGGCTCTTCGCGTCCGGATCGGTGTCGCGGCCGGTGAGCCGGTCGACCGCGACGGTGATCTGTTCGGCTCGACCGTGAATCTCGCCAGTCGGATCTGCGACGCTGCGGATGCGGGCGAGATCCTCGTATCAGATACGGTGCGCGATCTCGCCGTCGATTCCGAATTCCTTCTGGACGATGGGGAAACTCGCATCGTCAAGGGGTTCGCCGATCCGATACACGTCTATCGACTGTCGAACCATCGGGACTGAAGGCGCCCGGGCGGCCTGGACCGTCCCCGGGCGGCCGGGCCGCACGGCCCGGATCCTTCAGGTCAGCGCCCGATCTCGATGATCCCGTTCCAGAGCGCATAGTGCGATCGATACGTCTCGCTGTGGATGACCCGTCCGCTCCGAGAACGCACGACCCGGCTCACCGATACATCCATCCCGTTCGAGGGGTACTCGATCTGCTCCCGGACCCCCTTCCTGAGGGTCGACACGTAGACGGTCTTCGTCGTTGCCTTGCGCAGATTGGCGACGGCCGGCTTGCTGAGCGTTACCTTGCGGCCATCCGGCACGCCCCAGATCTCGTAGCGCACCCAGCCACGACCGCCTGATCGATAGCGGAACGTCCGGATCACGACGGGTGTGTTCATGTCGTTGGTGAAGGTCAGCGTCTGACTTCCGTTGCGAGTCTTGGACACCGTGGCATCGAGTCCGAGTGGATAGCGGTCGATGTAGTAGCGGTGGTTCGATCGCGCGCCCATCTGTAGACCGGCACGCAGGGCGGCATTGAACAGGGTCGTGGAGCTGGAGCACATGCCTCCGCCGAGCGCCCCGGTCGGTTCCGTGTGATCGCCGGCGATGAACCCGCCCGGACCGAAACCTCGTGCCGGTGAGACCGGACCGATGGCGCTCCACCACTCGAACCGCTGACCAGGCTGCAGCACCGTCCCGTCGATGATCTTGGCGGGCTGCCAGATATTCGCTCCGAAGTAGTTCCGATCGCTGATCGGGAACCACGTCTTCCACGAGCCGAGACGCACCATGAGCGGCCCCTTCTCCAGGGCTGCGGCTGTCGACAGCTTCGGAGCGATCTTCGTCGTCACGACCTTGACGCTCGTCGCCTCGGCGCCACGAGCTCGCTCCTCCAGAACCTGGGCGATGGCCGCCGCGGTGGCCCCAGAATCGAGTTCACGTCCGTCTCTGCCTGCGACCACGCCGACGACGCGCCCGCTTCGCGTCTTGAGGTACTTCGCCGACACCGGGGCTCGCCGGACATCCTTCTTGATCTTCTTCAGTGACGCACCGATGGCCGACTCGTCCACGGCCGGCCATGGCCGGCCGGCTGCGTCATACCCGAATCTGAGCCACTTCCCGACCGTCGCCGCCTTGATCCTCCACTCCTTCTCACCGAACGTGACATTGATGTCGCCGATCATCCGCTGGGCGGCGACCTGGGCGCTCATGACTTCGTCGTCACCGTGGGTCGGTGGGGTCACGATCATCGGTGCTTCCACCACGATCTCAGCGGGCGCGTCGACCAGACGCAGGTGCGGCAGGGCTGCCGCGGCGGCCACATCACCGTCGAACGTACGCCCCGAGCGCGCCAGCGTTCGCATGATCCCGTCCGGGGTCATGGCGATCGCGCCGTCGATCGGCAGGCGATCGTGCACGGCTACCGCGCGGCTGACCTCGGCCGCGAAGGCCTCATCGTCAAGCGTGACGTGCGGCGCCAACGAGACGCCCGACACGGCCATCCTGACTTCCGCGACGGCGCGCTCGACCGCGCCGCCGATCCGTCCCGTCTGCAGCGCCGAATCGACCATGGCCTCGACGTCGGCTCGCCGATCGAACGTGCTGTACGGGACGACGACATCTCCAGCGGCCGTACGGACGATGACCCGACCGTTCTCGAGGCCCCTGAAGGCATCCTCCAGGGTCGTCCATGCCTGCTCGTGGTCAAGTCCCGACACGTCCACGCCGCCGACGCTCACGCCGGGGAGGATGCGGCCCTCGTAGCCCGCATCCCAGACCAGCAGCGCCCCAAGCGCGGACACGACACACAGCAGGAATCCGAGTGCGAACCCGGCCAGGACGCGCGCCCAGGCCCGCCGTCGCGGCCGGGCGAGCGGCTGTTCCTGTGGCGTGAGCACATCGTCCAGCGTGGTCATGGAGATGTGCATCATGCGGCATCGGGCTAGCAGGATGAGCGCCGTTGTTTCGGTCAGCGACGCCCGCAGCCCGGTACCTGTTGCCTGCTCCGGCACGATGCCCTTGGGTCCAGTCCGCTAGAATCCGGGTTCCGCTGCGGCGGAACCACGCGAAACGCCCTCGCCCACGGCGAAACCAGCGCGGAAAGAGGTTCACATGAGCGAACGCGACCCCGTCGAACCGGGCGGCACCCCGGAGCCGACCGCCACCCCGCCGCAGGCGGCAGCGCCGGATGCGACGACCCCTGAAACCGCCCCGACTCCGCCGGCAACGGATGCGACAACGGCCGACACCGCCGCGACAGCCGGCGCGGCCGGCGCGGCCGGCGGGGCAGCCGCCGCCGGCGCGGGAGGAGGCGCCGGCGCAGGAAGTGCCGGTTCGTCCGGCGCCCCGCCGACGACGATCTCCGCCGGCCCGGCGGTCGCCGGCGCCGGCGGCGGCGACAACAACAGGACCCTGCTGCTGGCCGGCGCCGCCGTCATCATCGTGGCGATCATCGCAGCCCTCCTGCTGTTCAATCAGGGAGGCGGCGACACGGGAGCAAGCGCCGGCCCATCGGCCAGCGCGTCGGCCGAGGCGAGCGCCTCGGAGGAAGCGTCGGAAGAGCCGAGCGAGGAGCCCAGCGAGGAGCCGACCGAGGAGCCGACCGCCACCCCCGATGCCTGCGCTCCGGAGAATCTCGCCCTCGTCACGTCCGGCCAGCTGACGGTCGGGACGGACAATCCCGCCTATCCGCCGTACTTCGCGATCCGCGAGGGCGGAAACAACCCGCCATGGGAGGATCTCGGCTTCACCGGCGATCCGACCACCGGCGAAGGCTTCGAGAGTGCCGTGGCCTACGCGATCGCCCAGGAACTCGGTTTCAGCGCGGACCAGGTGAGCTGGGTGGTCGTCCCGTTCGCGAATTCGTACGCTCCCGGGCCGAAGTCGTTCGACTTCGACATCAACCAGGTCTCGTACACGCCCGAGCGGGCACAGGCAGCCGATCTCTCCGAGGGCTACTACGAGCTCAATCAGGCCGTCGTGGCGCTCAAGGACAACCCGGCAGCCTCGGCAACGTCGATCGCGGAGCTGAAGGCCTATCGGTTCGGCGCCCAGGTGGGAACCACCAGCTACAACACGATCGTGAACGTGATCGCGCCGTCGACGGATCCGTCCGTCTACGACACGAACGACGCTGCCATCGAGGCACTCAAGGCCAAGCAGATCGACGCCATCGTGGTGGATCTGCCGACCTCGGACTTCATCGTCAACGTCCAGATCGAGGATGAGGCGGCGACCATCGTCGGCCAGCTCGAATCGGCGGGCGGCGAACCCGAGTACTTCAGCCTCGTGTTGGCCAAGGACAGTCCGCTCACAAGCTGTGTCAACGAAGCGATCGTCGCCCTTCGCGACGCGGGGACTCTTGACGAGCTGGCAAGCACATGGCTGCCCTTCCAGGATGGTGTGCCCGTCCTGAAGTAGTCCGAACGCCACGTAGTCCGAGCCTTCCAACCGCTCGTGGCAACACACGGGGGCCCGCCCACGGTCACCGACCTCGATGTCGGCGGCGTGGACGGGCCCCGTTTCGTGGGTCGACGACGACAGCGCGTCTCCTGGCGCTCTACCGCGATCGCGGCCGCCAGCGCTGTCGTCTTCTTCGGCGCCCTCGGGTGGATCGTCGTCAACGCACCCGGCTGGGACGCATTCCGCGAGTCATTCCTCGACCCCCGGATCTTCTGGGGTTCCCTGCCGGACGTGATCAAGGGGTTCTGGACGAACGTCCGGCTCTTCCTCATCGCCGAGGTCCTGATCCTCGTCCTCGGTCTGCTCGTGGCGGTCCTGCGCAGTCTCCCGGGGCCCGTCTTCTTCCCGGTCAGGCTCCTGGCCACGGCCTACGTGGACCTCTTTCGAGCGCTGCCCGGCGTGCTCGTGATCTTCATGCTCGGCTTCGGCATCCCCGGTCTCGGCATCGCGGGGGTCCCGGTGGAGCCATTCTTCTGGGCGATCGTGACCCTGACGCTGCTCTACTCGGCGTACGTCTCCGAGGTATACCGGGCGGGCATCGAGTCCGTGCACCCGAGCCAGGACGCCGCAGCTCGCTCGCTGGGCCTTAGTCGCTTCCAGTCGCTTCGACACGTGGTCGTGCCCCAGGCTGTCCGGCGGGTCATCCCGCCGCTGCTCAACGACTTCATCGGCCTCCAGAAGGACACCGTCCTCGTCTCCTTCATCGGCGTCGTCGAGATCTTCCGGACGGCACAGATCAAGCAGGCGGCGACATTCAACTTCACGCCGTACCTTGCGGTCGCGCTGGTGTTCCTCGTCGTGACCATCCCGCTGGCGCGCTTCACCGACTGGCTCGTTGCGCGGGACCGGGCGAAGGCCGCGGCGGGCACGCGATGACCGCCGCCCCCGCCCCCGCTCTCCGGATCGAGGGTCTGCACAAGTCGTTCGGCGACCTGCCGGTCCTGCGCGGGATCGATCTGCTCGTCGCGGAGCACGAGGTCGTCTGCCTGATCGGCGCCTCGGGGTCGGGGAAGTCGACCCTCCTCCGCTGCGTCAACCTGCTGGAGGAGATCGACGCCGGTCGCATCTTCGTCGCCGGGGAGGAGATCACCGCCCCGAAGGTCGATGTCGATCGGATCCGGCGACGGATCGGGATCGTCTTCCAGGCCTTCAACCTGTTCCCGCACATGAGTGTCCTGGAGAATGTCTCGCTGGCGCCACGCAAGGTCCTGCGCAGGTCGCGGGCGGACGCCGAGCGTGAAGCCCTCGAGCTCCTGGAGCGCTTCGGCCTGGCGGACAAGCAGGGCGAGTTCCCGGACCGGCTGTCCGGCGGACAACAGCAGCGCGTGGCCATCGTCCGTGCCCTCGCCATGCAGCCGGACCTGCTCCTCCTCGATGAGATCACGAGCGCGCTGGATCCGGAACTCGTCGCGGAGGTCCTCGACGTCATCCGCGGATTGGCCGCGGGCGGGATGACCATGGTCATCGCCACGCACGAGATGAGCTTCGCGCGGGACATCGCCGGCCGGGTCTGCTTCCTCGACGGCGGGCGCATCCTCGAGGAGGGTCCGCCCGATCGGATGTTCTCCGCCCCCCTCGAGGAGCGCACGCAGCAGTTCCTGGAGCGGATCATCGCCGCCGGCCGACTCTAGCCTCCGAGTCGCCGGACGCGACCGCGTGACCATCGGCTCAACTCAGTTCGCGCCCGTTGCGTCAAGATGGACCGGTCGTCCGCCCCTCGCAGACTGGATCGCGGGAGGAAACCATGGCCGCACGCGTCCTCGTTGCCTACGCCACCAAGTACGGTTCGGCCCGCGAGATCGCCGAGCGGATCGCGACGGTCCTTCGTGACGCGGGCCTGGTCGTCGACGTTCGCGACGCTGCCACGGTCGAAGACCTCGCACCCTACGACGCCGTCGTCCTGGGCAGCGCCCTGTACGCGGCGCACTGGCGGGGAGACGCCAACCGCTTCGTGGCGCAGCACCTCGCCGCACTGCAGGAGCGCCCGGTCTGGCTCTTCAGCAGTGGACCCCTCGACCGCTCGGCGGAGTCGCGAGAGATCCCGATCTCTCCGCACGTGGCGGCCGTGACCGATCCGATCGGAGCTCGGGACCACCGGACGTTCGGGGGCCGGCTGCTGGCGGACACGCCCGGTATTGACCCCCAGATCCTCGCCACGCACCCGACCGGCGACTTCCGTGACTGGGAGGCGATCAGCGCTTGGGCCGCCGCCATCGCCCGGGAGATCGCTAGGCTCGCGTCGCCCGAGGCGAGCTAGGGTCCCGCTCGCGCGCGCTCAATTGAGAAGGCGCGGATCCGTGTTGACCACCGATGTGCTGTAGAGGAACAGCACCGTCGCCGCGCCGAAGTCCACGTGGTCCATGACGTACTGGCGTTGCACGTAGCGCAGGTCGACCAGAGTCACCTTCCGGTAGTGCTGCGCGAGGAGCGGTGCGATCGCGTGCGCGTAGGAATCCTTGAAGATCACGAGTTCGTCATCTGACGGGGCAGCGTCGTTCGTGATCACGATGATCGGCGCCAGGCCGCCGAGGAATACGTCATAGAGGTCGACGGTGTCGACCGTCGACGGCACGTACACCGAGTC
>JAOUEG010000489.1 GCA_029858845.1 Chloroflexota bacterium
CCCGCCGACGCCGTCCATCGATCGCAGCGTGCCGAACCGCTCGAGGCGACCGGTGATGAGCTTGTGCGGATATGCCTGATGGCCGGTGTCCCACACGATCCGGTCGCGCGGTGACTCGAGGAGTCGGTGCAACGCGAGCGTCAGTTCGACGACACCGAGGGAGGATCCGAGATGCCCACCCGTCATCGCGACCGTATGGACGATGGTCTCGCGGATCTCGGCGGCCAATTCGACCAGCTCGATCTCGCCCATGCCGCGCAGGTCGGCCGGGCCTTGGAGGTCGGACAGGAGGGACACGTTCGGATCGGCTCCAGTACTTGCGGACCCGGGATCGCCGGGCTTCGCCTAGCGGACGGCCACCTCGACCGCTGTGTGACTCGACATTCGACGGTCGCGCTTCCGGCGGATGGCCTGCACAGTCTAAACCTGATCCCGCAGGGTCGCGAGTTTCACCGCCCCGATCAGCCGGCGGCCGGGTCGCCTTCCGCGTCGGTCCGCACGTCGCGCGTTTCCAGGGCTCCGCCCGCTCGAGCGACGAGTTGCTGGACGCGAAGTTCTGCATCCGTGATCAACCGCTCGCACCGCGCCTGGAGCGCCACCCCACGCTCGTAGAGGGCGATCGCCGCCTCCAGCGGCTGGCCCCCGGTCTCCAGCTCGGCGACCGTCCGCTGCAGCTCGGCGAGCGCCTCGTCGAACGACAGCGCGTCGATCGCCGGGTCGGTCGGACGATCCCCGGCGGCACCGTATCCGGGCTGCTGGTCAGGCGTCGGATCCATCGTCGGCACCGGGCTCCTCATCACGGTCGACAGCCAGGCGGTCCAGCCATCGGGCGACAAGCATACCGACCCCCACGCCGACAGCCGCCACGAGCAGCGCCCCGCCAACGAGGATCGCGGCAGCCGCCGCCACGTCACCCATCCTGGACCGTCACCAACGCGGTGCGCCGGTCATGGCTTCGGCTGCGATGGCGCCTCGGCCATCGCCGACAGGTCGCCGCCGGCCACGCGGATGGCCAGGGCCGTGCCGGCTGGCGCCTGGACCGGTTCGCGGACGATGACGCCGTCCGCCTCACGTCGGACGATCGCGTAGCCGCGATCCAGGGTCGCCTGCGGACCCAGCACCGACAGCGCCGCCGATGTCGCCTCCAATCCGGCCCTGGCTCGGGCGACACGACCGTGCGCCAGGACCGAGAGCCCATCCGTGCGCCCCAATCGCCCTCGATCGCGAACGAGCCGGGCCGGGACGATCGGCCACAGGCGGGTGCCCGAACGCTCCACGGATCGCCGGCCCTCGTCCAGACGGGCGGCGACGGCCCGGGTCGCGCGATCGACGAGCAGGCCCGTCCGCTCGCGCGCCGTTGCCAGCTGCGCGGCCGGATGGAGGCGCTCGAGAGCGCGACGCTCCTCCCCCACGATCCTGGACGCCACCGCGGCTCGCCGCAGGGCGGCGGAATCGAGCCTCCGCCGCTCCCCGGCGACGGCCCCGAGCAGATCGGTTCGATCCGGGACCACGAGCTCGGCCGCCGCCGAGGGCGTCGGCGCACGAACATCGGCCGCGAAATCGGTCAGGGTCACGTCGACCTCATGCCCGATCCCGGCGACGACGGGGACCCGATGCGCCGCCACCGCCCGAACGACGCGCTCGTCGTTGAATGCCCACAGGTCCTCGAGGGATCCACCGCCCCGTGCCACGATGGTCACCGCCGGTGCGTCGTCGGGCCGGCCGGCCGCCTGGCAGGCGTCGATCCAGCGCTCGATCCGCAGCAAGGCGTTGACGATGCTCGCCGCGGCGTCGTCACCCTGGACCTTGGAGGCCACCAGGTCCACCCGGACCAGTGGCCAGCGGCGCGCCAAGACGTGACAGATGTCGCGCCAGACCGCTCCGGTGGGACTCGTGACGACGGCGATGACCCGAGGACGGACGGGAAGCCCGCGCTTGCGTGCGCCGTCGAACAGGCCCTCCGCGGCGAGCCGAGCCTTGAGCGCTTCGAACCGCAGGGCGAGGTC
>JAOUEG010000490.1 GCA_029858845.1 Chloroflexota bacterium
GCCGGCGTCGTCCGCGCTCCTCGATCTCCCGCCCCCCACGCCTGCCCCCACCGCGCCGGCGGTCCCGGTTCGCGACCTCCCGACCGAGGTGTCGCCGCATCCCCAGCGATCGCAGTGGGAGCGGATCGGCCTGGGTCCCGACGTCGAATTGCACATTCGTCGACCGCTCTCGCGGTCGACGGCCAAGCGGGTGGATCGCCTCGTGGAGATCGCCCGGGACCTGCTCGAGGAGGATCGCTCATGACCCGTCTGTCCGCCCACGCCGATCGGCGCCTCATCCGACCCAACAGCCGAAGCCAGCGGTTCGTCCTCGCGGAGGTGACGGCACCGCCGGCCACCCGCACGCTCGACCGCGTCCCCGTCAACCTCGCCTTCGTCCTGGATCGCTCGGGGTCCATGTCCAACGGCAAGCTCGACCTTGCCCGGCGCGCCGTGGAAGAGGCGCTCGGGCGGCTCGACGGACGCGACCGGTTCAGCATCGTCGTGTACGACGACGTCGTGGACGTCGTGGTCGAGAGCACTCCCGCCTCGGCGGAGGCCCGTCGCAACGCCGTCGATCGCCTGGCCCAGGTGACGCCGCGTGGCAGCACGAACCTGGCCGACGGCTGGTTCCGCGGCTGCGAGCAGGTCGCCACGCACCTCAGCGGCGAGGGCGTCGATCGCGCGCTGCTGCTCACGGACGGCCTCGCCAACGTGGGCATCACGGACCCGGCCGAGCTGGCCCGCCATGCCGGCGAGCTCCGCGCCCGGGGCGTGTCGACGACGACGTTCGGCGTCGGCACCGGTTTCGACGAAGCGCTGCTGCAGTCCATGGCGGACGCCGGCGGTGGCCACTTCTACTACATCGCCGACGCCGTCCAGATCCGCGACCACATCGCCAGCGAGGTCGGAGAGACCCTCGAGGTGGTGGCCCGTGACGTGGAGCTCGAGATCCTGGCGGGGGAGGGAGTCGCGGTCGAGGCGGTGAGCCCGCACCCCATCAGCGGACGGGGCAGTCGATCCGTCATCGCCCTGGGCGAGCTCGTCGCGGACCAGGCCCTGGACGTCGTGCTGCGCCTGACATTCCCGTATGGGGAGCTCGGTCGCGAGACCGGGATGATCGTCCGAATCGCGGACCGCGACGGGGCCTTCGGGGCCGCAGGGATCGGCGACGCCCGGCTCACCTGGACCTGGGCGGACGACGCGGCCAACGACGCTCAGCGGCGCGATCCGGAGGTGGATCGCGCCGTCGCCCGCCAGTTCGCCGCGCGGGCCCGCCAGGAAGCCGTGCGGCTCAATCGGGCCGGGGAGTACGGCCAGGCGCGCCACATCCTCGATGCGACCTCCAAGCGGATCCGCGCCTATGCCGGCCGCGACCAGGAGCTGCGGGCCATCGTCGGAGAGCTGGAGGCCGAGGGGCACGATCTGGCGCGACCGATGCAACCGCAGTTGCTCAAGGAGATGCATTTCGCCAGCGCCAACATGGCGCGCTGCCGGGACGCGACCGGCCGGTCGATCAAGGGCCGCTAGCACCCGGTCCCGGGGCAGGATCGTCGACCGGTCGCGAGCGTGG
This sequence comes from Chloroflexota bacterium, assembly GCA_029858845.1. Taxonomy (GTDB): domain Bacteria; phylum Chloroflexota; class Limnocylindria; order Limnocylindrales; family CSP1-4; genus SPCO01. The sequence continues at coordinate 1,553 of JAOUEG010000490.1, forward strand.
CCGGTCGACGTCACATGGCTGTCGAGCTCGTCGAGGTCAGTCCTCCAGCGCCGACGTATCCAAGGCGCTCGACCAGGCTCGCCACGCCAGGAGCGCGAGCGCCACGAGGAGCGTGAGCCCCATCACGGGGGCCCCGATGCGCTTGATCTCGGGCGTGTCCAGGATGAGTCCCACCACGAACACGACGAGCCCGAGATTGATCCCCCAGAAGATCACCTGGCCGATCCAGCCACGCGCGGCGGTCCCGAGCGCCAGCAGGCTCAGCAGCCCGACGACGATGTTGGTGATGACGCCCAGGTAGACCGAGTGATCGCTCGCGATCAGCACGTTGAACGGCAGGGCGTCCTGGTCGTTCGGGTCGGCCGCGGTGATGAAGGCCGCGACGAGGTACATGAAGAGCAGCAGCGCCGCCACGACCCAGACGGAGGCAAGGCTGAAGTGCCGGGCGGGA
>JAOUEG010000067.1 GCA_029858845.1 Chloroflexota bacterium
CCGGAGGGTGGACCCCGCCACGCATGGCGGCGACGGTCGACGAGACCGCACCCGGGAGCTCGTAGCGTTCCGTGGGCACGGATGGATCGACCGCGGCCACGATCGGTTCCAGGGCGGCCGCCATCGCGGCCCCGCTCGGGAAGCGGTCGCCCGGCTCGGGAGCCATGGCGCGCAGGACCACGGCATCGAGCGCGGCCGGGATCTGCGGGATCGCCACCCGGGCCGATGGCGGCGCGGCGCCCACCCTGGCCAGGGCGATCGCCTCCGCCGTGTCGCCGGCCCACGCCCGGGTACCAGTCAGCGACTCGTACAGCACGAGACCCAACCCGTAGACGTCCGATGCGGGTGTCGTCGTCAGTCCGCGGGCCTGCTCAGGGCTGAAGTAATGGACGCTCCCGAGCGTCGTGCCCGGTCGCGACGCCTCCGCGTCCGCGGCGAGCCGCGCGATCCCGAAGTCCGTGATCATCGCCCGCCCGTCGGCAGCCAGGAGGATGTTGCCGGGCTTGACGTCACGATGGACGATCCCGCGGACGTGGGCGACCCCCAGCCCCCGTGCGATATCGAGCCCGATCCGGCTCACCTGCTCCGGGGCCAGACGACCGCCGCGCTTCAACCGGGCGGCCAGGTCCTCGCCATCGACCAGCTCCATGACCAGGAACGGCTGGTCGCCGTCCGTGCCGGCATCCAGGCAAGCGACGATGTTCGGGTGGCGCAGGACCGTGGCCGCCAGAGCCTCGCGCCGGAACCGCTGAGCCAGTTCGACGTCGCGGCCCACCTCGGGCCGCAGCAGCTTGACGGCGACCTCGCGCTCGACACGGATGTCCGTGGCGCGGTGGATGGTCGCCATCCCGCCGCGTCCGATGAGCGGTCCGAGCCGATAGCGGTCCCCGACGATGCGCGGGCCTCCGGGCGGAGCCGCTCCCTCGTCCACGTCCGCCGTCTCCGGGTCGCGCGGATCGGACGCGGCATCGCCTCGCGGCGAAGCGGCCGGGTCGCGTGGATCAGTCACGCCCGGACGATAGCCCAGACGGCCCGGATGGGCTCCCGGATCGCCGGTCCCGGCATTCGGCACGATGTCGGTCCGCACCCCACCGGGCCGACGGTCAGCGTCCGCACGGTGTCGCCCGCTCGAGGCTCACGGACTCCTCGTCCCGCTCGGGACCGCTACAGACCCCGTCCGTGGCTCCGAGGAGCTCCGAGCCGGTCAGGCCGAGTGGCGCTCGGGCCGGGCGATCCGCTCGCCCGGCAGCACGGTGGGCTGACCGGGCCGGCGGGGATCGGGCTGTCGGTGACCGGTCATCGGCGCGCCGACCGGCTGGTCACGGCCTGGCGCGTTCGGCCGTGCCTGGGCGCCGTTCTGTGGTCGCCCGTGGCCATGCGACGAGGGTCGCCCCGAGCTCGATCTGATCGGTGCCGGTCGGTTCCCGAGCGCCTGGCCCGCTCGCGACTGACCATGGCCCGCTCGCGAAGAGGCGTGACCGGATCGGGCGGGCGTGCTCTGATGTGACGGCGCGGGGCGCGGCCCATGCGCAGGCCGCGAGGGAGCCGAACTCCCGTGGCGCGGCCCGGCCTCGCCGAACCCGATCCCATCGCGGCGCGGAGGCCGTGATCCGCCGGGTCGGGATCCGCCGGTCGCTCGTGAGACGTGCTCGCCACGAGGCTCGGGGCGGCTCCGGCCGAGTCCGCCGCGCAGGATCGGCTCCGGGCGGATCGAACGGTCCGGCTCGAAACCGGCGACGACATCCTGGTGCACGGGCCGGCCGAGCACGCGCTCGATCTCGCGGAGAAGCCGGTGCTCGTCCACGCAGACGAGCGAGACCGCGTGCCCGGGTGAGCCGGCACGTCCGGTCCGACCGATCCGGTGGACGTAATCCTCGGGCACCATCGGCAATTCGAAGTTCACGACGTGCGGCAGGCTGTCGATGTCCAGGCCGCGAGCCGCGATCTCGGTCGCCACGAGGATCGGGGTCCGGCCGGACTTGAAGTCCGCGAGCGCCCGAACGCGCTGGCCCTGGCTCTTGTTGCCGTGGATCGCGAGCGCCGCGATGCCGTCACGCTCCAGCTGCTGGGCCAGTCGATTGGCGCCGTGCTTCGTGCGGGTGAAGACGAGCGCCTGGTCGATCGCGCCGGTGCGGATGAGGTGCGACAGCAGCTCGCGCTTGCGCTCACGGTCGACCGGATGGACGACCTGCGTGACGAGCGGAGCCGCCGAGTTGCGGGGCGTCACCTGGACGCTGGCGGGTTCGTGCAGGAACCCCGCGGCCAGGGCCCGGATCTCCTCGGAGAACGTCGCGCTGAAGAGCAGGTTCTGGCGCCGTGGGGGCAGGACCGCAAGTACCTTGCGGATGTCCCGGATGAAGCCCATGTCGAGCATGCGGTCCGCCTCGTCGAGGACGAGGATCTCGATGCTGGAGAGGTCGATGGTGCGCTGGCCGAGGTGGTCCAGGAGTCGACCCGGTGTCGCCACGACGACATCCACGCCGCGACGGATCGCCGTCGCCTGCGGGCTGAAGCCCACGCCACCGTAGATGGCGGCCGACCGCATGCCCCAGTGACGGCCGTAGACCCGGACGCTCTCCTCGACCTGCAGGGCCAGTTCGCGCGTCGGGGCGAGGACGAGGGCCCGGATCGGGCGGCGCGCCGTCCGCGGGTCGGATCCGGCGGCGACGGGCGGGCGGCCCATCCGCTGCAGCATCGGCAGGACGAAGGCGGCGGTCTTGCCCGTGCCCGTCTGGGCGCCGGCCATCAGGTCGCGACCGGCAAGCACGAGCGGGATGGCCTCGGCCTGGATGGGGGTGGGCTCGGTGTAGCCCTGGTCCGCGACGGCGCGGAGGAACTCGGGCGCGAGCCCAAGGCGATCGAAGGACATGGGGAACGGGTTCTCCTGACGGGCCCACCCACGGCACGCTTGGCCGCGGGGCCCGGTCAGGGCGCTGACGTGGTTCGGGTTCTGGGCCGACAGCCGTCGACCGGGGCGCAGACCGGAGCGCCCATCGAGCACGAGGAGCGGGAAGCATAGCCGATGCGCCTGTTTCGAGCGCGCCGCCTCCCATGTTCGGGTCCGATGGCTCTTGGCCGGGCGGAGGAGTGGGCCTAGGCTGCTGGACAAGGAGCGCAGCCATGCACATCGCGTTCATCGCCATGAGCGGGGTCCGTGCAGCGAGCGAGGAGCTCAACAGAGCCGGGCTGACCATGCCCGGCTTCGTGGAACGCAGCAAGGCCATCGCGTCCCTCCCCAGCCTGTCGCTGCTCACGCTCGCCGCCCTTACGCCGGACTCGTTCGAGATCAGCTATCACGAGATCGAGGACATCCGGGAGATGGATGAGCCGCCGGCCTGTGACGTTGCCGCCATCGCCTCGTACTCGGCCCAGATCAAGGACGCTTTCCAGCTCTCCGATCGATACCGGGCCGAGGGGGTCCGGACCGTCCTCGGCGGCCTCCATGTGACCGCCCTGCCGGACGAGGCGCGGGAGCATGCCGACACGATCGTCGTCGGCGAGGGTGAGCTCGGCTGGCCTGAGCTGCTGGAGGACCTGGCCCACGGGCGGATGCGGCCGGCATACGGGCCGGACGGGCGCGAGTACGACCTGGCCGACGCGCCGCTTCCCCGCTTCGACCTTCTGGACCCGGACCGCTACAACCGTCTCACGATCCAGACCCAGCGCGGCTGTCCGTGGCGCTGCGAGTTCTGCGCGGCATCGATCCGGCTGACGAACCTCTACAAGGTCAAGCCGGTGGACAAGGTGATCAACGAGGTCCGCGAGATCAAGCGGCTCTGGCCCACGCCGTTCATCGAGTTCGCCGATGACAACTCGTTCGTCAATCGCCGCCACGCGAAGGAGCTGCTGCACGCCCTCGCCGACGAGGGGGTTCGCTGGTTCACCGAGACCGACATCGCCATCGCGGACGACCCGGAGCTCCTCGCGTTGATGCACGCATCCGGGTGCGCCGAGGTCCTCATCGGCCTGGAAAGCCCGACCCCGAGCGGGGTGGACGGCGTGGAGACCCGCCGCAACTGGAAGCGCAGCCGGTTCGACGACTACGCGGACGCCATCGAGCGCATCCAGGGCCACGGGATCGCCGTCAATGGCTGCTTCGTGCTGGGCCTGGACGGCGACGGGCCCGAGGTCTTCGATGAGGTCGAGGCATTCGTACGGCGGAGTGGTCAATTCGACGTGCAGATCACGGTCATGACCCCGTTCCCCGGAACGCCCCTGTACGATCGACTGCTGGCCGAAGGCCGCCTCCTCGAGCCCACGGCGTGGGAACGCTGCAGCCTGTTCGATGTGAACTTCCGGCCGCTGCACATGTCGCCGGAAGAGCTGCAGCAGCAAGCCCTGGCCCTGGCCGGGCGGGTATACACGGAAGAGGAGCGGACCGGGCGCCGGCGCCGGTTCCACGATCAGTGGCGGCGCCGCCTACGGGCAGCACGCCGGGAACAGGAAGCGAGGGTGACGGCATGACCGCATCGACGTCGCGCGCGGACCTGGCGCGCTACCGCTGGCTCTTCCTCGTGGCGGCCGTCTACGACCTGGCCCTTGGCATCGCCTTCTTCTTCTTCGGCGAGCAGGTGCTCCGCGAGCTGGGCGTCGGCATACCGCCCCACATCTCCTACATCCACCTGCCGGCCGTGTTCGTGTTCGTCCAGGGCGTCGGCTACGCGATCGTGGCGATGAACCCGCTGGGCAACCTCGGGATCGTCAAGGTCGGGATCATCTACAAGGCGAGCTACAGCGCGCTGGCGGCGTACTACCTCCTGACCGACCAGATCCCGGCCATGTTCTTCGCCTGGTTCGGGTTGTTCGACCTGCTGTTCTTCGTCGGCTTCGTGTGGTTCCTGCGCCGGGCGTGGCGGGCCGGGGCCCATTGATGATCGGCGCAGCCCGCCCCGAGCGCGTGCCGGTCGAGCTGACCCACGATGCGAGGTTCAGCCGCCGAATCATCCGACTGTCGGTCGTGAGCGCTGTCGCCCTGGGCCTGATCTGGGCCCTGGTGGTGACGAGCCTGGAGGCACCGCCGCCTGTCGCCCTCGCGTTCCTGGGAGGCTGGCTGCTGATGCCGTCGACGCTCGTCGCCAGCCTGTCCCGACCCGGCCTGCGCTTCGGGCTCACGCTGCCGGCCACCCTCGTGACGGTCGGCCTCCTGGCGGTCTCATTGGGCTGGCTGCCTTCTGATCCCGTCGCCGCTTCCGGCTGGCTGCTCATGACGGCCGGGGTCGCTCTGGGAGGCGGACTGGGCCTCTGGCTCTGGTACCGGCTGCTGCCGGTCCCGACCGCGCTGGACGATCCGTTCTCGCCAGGGCGGTGGACGCTGGTCGGTGTCCACGTCGCCCTCGTCGTGGTCGGGTTCGCGCTCGCCGCCTCCGCCCTGCTTTGAGCAGACGCGACGTTCGCGCGCTCGACACGGGGTCCGGGGCAAGGCGCGAACCCGCGATGTCGTCGGCCGGCGGTGCCGGCGGACGGATACGCTATCGGTCGGCCAGCAGCGATCCGTACAGCGCAAGCGTCTGGCGGGCGATGGCGGCCCAGCCGAAATGCCGCTCGGCGCGCTGCCGTCCGGCTCGCCCCATCCGCTCCCGGAGTTCGGCGTCGAGGCCGATCCGGTTGATGGCCTCCGCCAGGGCCGTCGAGAAGGCCGCCGGATCGATCGGGTCGAACGTGCCCTCGCGGATCCCAGGATCGACCAGGAGGCCGGTCTCATCCGGGACCACGACCTCGGGGATGCCACCCACGGCAGACGCCACGACGGCGGTCTCGCAGGCCATGGCCTCGAGGTTGATGATCCCGAACGGCTCATAGACGGACGGGCAGCAGAAGACGGCCGCGTGGGAGTAGAGCTGGATCGCCGCCTCCCGCGAGACCATCTCCCGGATCCACGTCACGCCTGGCCGCGCCGCGCTGACGTCGGCGACTCGATCGGCCATCTCGGCCCCGATCTCGACCGTGTCCGGGGCACCCGCGCACAGGACGACCTGGATGGCCGGGTCGATGTCGGGGATCGCGTTGACCAGGTGGATGATCCCCTTCTGGCGCGTGATCCGGCCCACGAACAGGACGTACGGGCGATCTGGATCGATGCCGTAGCGCTGGAGGACGTCCGTTGCCGGGTCCGGGCGGTACTGGTCGAGGTCGATACCGTTGTGGATCACGTGGATCCTGGCCGGATCGACGGGGAAGAAGCGCAGGATGTCCGCCTTCGTCTCCTGCGATACCGCGATCAGCGCGTCCGCGTCGAGGATCGTCGTGCGCTCCATCCAGCTGGACAGCCCGTAGGCGCTCCCCAGCTGCTCCACCTTCCAGGGGCGGAGCGGCTCCAGCGAATGGGTCGTCACGACCAGCGGCACGCCCCACAGCTTCTTGGCCAGGAACCCGGCCATGTCCGCGTACCACGTGTGGCAATGGACGATGTCGGCGTCGAGGTCATCCTTGGCCATCGCGAGATTGCGGTGGAAGGCGTCAAGTGCCCCAGCGAAGCGGGCGTCGGTCCCCTGCCTCGCCGCCGCCCAGGGTCCGTAGCCACGAGCGCGGAGGCCGGGCCTGTTCACGTCCTGGTCGCCAAAACAGCGCACCTCGACCGGCACGAGCCGCGCCAGCTCGCGAGCGAGGTATTCGACGTGCACGCCCGCGCCCCCGTACACATGTGGCGGGAACTCGTTGGTGAACAACGCGACCCTGCGGGGCATGGACACGGCGACCTCCAGGTTCGGAGAACTCAAGACCACGACCCTACCGCGCCGGCGATCGCATGGCCAACTCTCGGACCGGGCGTGCCGATGGGCCGACACTGGGCCCAGGACGCGGTCGCACGGTCTGCGTTCGTCGTTGGACGATATGCGAGCAGGCGGGCGTCCGCTGCCGGCGAGTTCGAACGTGAAGGATGGAGCGGGAGACGGGGTTCGAACCCGCGACATGCAGCTTGGAAGGCTGCCGCTCTGCCAACTGAGCTACTCCCGCCCGGTGGCGCCCACCGATGATAGCGGTCCCGGACCGATCCCACGGCGGATCGCCTCGAGGAGGCAGTCCCGGCGGCACGACGGCCCGACGATCGGCGTCCCGGCACCCGCTCCGCGACCGCGCGTGGCCGGCCCGCGTTGCTGACCTTCGGCTCTGGCCGGCGACCGGTACGTGAGCCAAGCTCAGGGACGTGAAAGGAGGTACGCGATGGCGTTCATCGGGGACATCGTCGCTCGAGCCCGGGCCAACTCCATGTTCCGCGAGGTCGTGGCCACCGGGCCGCACAGCCAAGTCGTCGTGATGAGCATCCCACCGAGCGGCGAGATCGGCGAGGAGACGCACGACACGATCGACCAGGTCCTCGTCATCGTGGACGGTGAGGCCGACACGATCATCGAGGGCGTGGCCGCGCCGGTCACCGCGGGCTCGCTCATCCAGGTCCCGGCCGGCACGCGCCACAACGTCGTCAATCGCGGCGGCGGCGACCTGCGCCTCTACACGGTCTACGCCCCACCGGCCCACGCGCCCGGCACGGTCCACCAGACCCGGCAGGAGGCCGAGGCGGACGAGGCGGACCGGCCGGCGGCGGTCGCCGTCGGCTAGCTGGACCGATCAGCCCTTGCGCTCGAGGATCGGCCGGGCGACATCCGGCTTGTCCACGACGAAGGCGAACATGGCGCGGTCGCCCCAACGACCGAGGAACAGGTGGCCGTAGATGTTGACGTCCGCGTCCGCGAGCGCTCGCGAAAGCCGGGCCATGCCGCCCGGTCTGTCGTCCACCTCGGTCACCAGTGACTCACCCTCGATGTAGACGTAACCGTTGGCATCGAGGATGGACTTGGTCGCATCGTCGTCGGCGGTCGTCATGATCACGTGACCGGAATCGCCGATGCTCCCGCCGCCGATGGCCCGCAGGTCCACGCCGCCCGCCGCGAGCGCCTCCGCCAGGGTCGCCATGGCGCCCGGCTCGTTCTTCAGCTGGACGACGAACTGGTTGGCCATAGGGTCGAGTTCCTCCACAACGGCGGGATGCGGCGATTCTAGCCGGGTCAGCCTTGCCCGGGGACCTGCGCCGGCACGGGCGTCAGATGCTA
>JAOUEG010000068.1 GCA_029858845.1 Chloroflexota bacterium
GAAGGCCGTCGAGGGCGTGGTGTGGGACAGGATGCTCCGCGCCACGATCCGCGCGGAGGGCACGCGGTACGGCCCGCAGGACGTGTAGCTGCCCTTGGATACGGTCCGGTCCGCGATGTCGGCGTAGGCCCCGATGAGGTAGTTCGCCTCGATGTCACGGAAGACGAGAGCGCCGTCCGATCGGAACCCGGAGCGGACATGGATCTCCGAGGCGCCCCGCCGGACGGCCTGGAAGGTCTCATCAAGGCTCAGTACCAGGCGCACCGGGCGGCCGGTCGCGAGAGCCATCAGGGCGACGAGCGGCTCGTACTTGGCGTGCTGCTTGCCGCCGAATGCGCCGCCCGGGTCGGGCGCATGGACGCGGACCTTGGCCAGCGGCATCCGGAGCACGCCGGCCAGGATCCGTTGCAGCCAGTTCGGGTGTTGGATCGACGTCCAGATCGCGACGCCGTCGCCGTCCGGCGCCGCGATGAACCCGTGGGGCTCGATCGCGAACTGCGTGACCATCGGGAAGGCATAGGTCCCCTCGACCACCACGTCGGCCGTGGCGGCATCCACGTCGCCCCAGCCGTAGCGGTGCTCCCGAAGGACGTTCGTCCGTGCCAACGGATCGCCCGGCCGCAGGTCCGGGTCCTGGACGAGCGGAGCCGACCGGTCGAGGGCCCCCGCCACCGTGAAGACGGCCGGCAGCTCCTCATAGTCGACCTTGACCAGCCGAGCCGCCTCCTCGGCGGCGTCCCTGGTCTCCGCGGCAACGGCCGCGACGGGCTCGCCATGGTAGTGGGTCTCACCGACTGCGAGCACCGGCCGATCCTGGAACTGCGGTCCGAAGCGGGGGACGGGCTGCGGTAGATCCGCGGCGCTGACGACGAGTCGGACGCCGGGAACGGCGAGGGCGGCACTCGTGTCGATGGAGACGATCCGGGCCCTGGCGCAGTCGAGCGACACGAGGTGAGCGTGCAGGACGCCCTCGAACGGGATGTCGGCAACGTAGGCCTGCCGACCGGTCACCCGCTCCACGCCACCGACCCTCGCGGGCGAGGCGCCCACCGCGGAGCCGCTCACCGTCCCGGGTCTCCGCGGGCGACGGAGTCCGCCTCGCCGCCGGCAGGGCCGTCGGCGGCCATCACGGCCGCAGCTCCGAGGATGGCCTCGATGATCTGCTCGTACCCGCCGCAGCGGCAGAGGTTGCCCGCGATGCCCTCCTCGACCGCGGCGCGCGTCGGCTGCGGATCGTCCGCGAGGAGCGCCGTGGCCGCCACCAGCTGGCCGGGGATGCAGAAGCCGCATTGGGCGGCACCGGTGGCCAGGAATGCCTCCTGGAGTGGGTGCAGACGGCCATCAACGGCCAGTCCCTCGACGGTCGTCACCTCGGCGCCGTCCGCCTCGACGGCGAGGACCAGACAGGAATCGACGCTGATTCCGTCCAGCAGGACCGTGCACGCCCCGCACTCCCCGACGAGGCAACATTCCTTGGTCCCGGTCAGCCCCAGGTCGTCGCGAAGGACCTCGAGGAGCGTGTGGTGCACGGCGATCTCGAGTCGGTGGGGCCGTCCGTTGACGGTCAGGTCGATCCGGCGGGCGAACGTCATCGCGACCCGCTCCGCAGCGCGAGGCGCGCGATCGCCTCACGAACCGCCCGCAGCCCCAGGACATGCAGCATCGCCAGGCGGTACTCGGGGCCCGCCCGCATGGATCGCGCCGACGGGCTCGCTCCGACGAACAGCGCTGCCAGGCGCTGCATCTTGGCGGCGTCAGACGCCGCGGGATCCGCCAGGAGGCCGTCCTCGTCCGTCACCAGCAGTGGCCGCGGGCCGAGGCTGCCGTAGGCGAGGCGCGTCACGCCATCCGCTCCGACGACGCAGGCGAGCGTGACGGAGGCGAGATCGTGGCCACGCCGACGCGTCCGTCGGACGTGCACGGAACCCTCCCGGATCGTCGGTCGGGGCAGCTCGATCGCGCACACCAGCTCGTCCGGGCCGAGAACCGTGACGCCGGATCGGACGAAGAACTCGTCACTCGGGATCCGGCGCCTCCCGGCCGGTCCGACCGCGACCACGTCGGCACCATGGATGAGGAGCGCCGGGACCGTGTCCGCTGCCGGAGAGGCGTTGCAGACATTGCCGGCGAGGGTCGCCCGGTTCCGGATCTGGGTCGAACCCACCACCGCGGCGGCCTCGGCGAGGGCCTGGAAGTCGCGACCGATGCGTGGATCGGCCCCGATCGCCGTCATCACCGTTCGAGCCCCGATGGACAACCGGCCACCGTCGTCGCGGATCGATCCGTCCAGCTCCGCGATCCTCTTCAGGTCCACCACCACCTCGGCGCGGATCGATCCATCGCGAAGGCGGATGATCAGGTCCGTCCCGCCCGCGAGCACGCGCGCCCGGGGACCATGTTCGGCCAGCAGGGCGACGGCCTCGTCGAGGTCGGTCGGTCGCTCGTAGGCGAAGGCTCGCATGGAGACCTAGAGCACCCGGTCCACCTGGTCCAGCAGCACCTGCGGGGTGGCCGCCCGGACGAAGTAGTAGGGCCGTTCCGCGAAACTCCGCACGAAGGCGGCGCGGGCCCGGCGGAGTGCGACCGTGTCCACCACGGGCATCGGGAATCCCGGCGCAAGCAGCTCGTTCAGGAGGAAGTAATTCTGGACGGAGTGGAACGTCTGGAACTGCCGCTCGAACGCATTCAGCTCAGCGCTCGACGGGTCGAAGTTGCCGTCGATGGCGGGGACGATGACGACGTCCACGTGGCTCGGCTCCTCGTGGATCTCCCAGTCCGGCATGGTGCCGAAGAACTTCTCGACCGCGCGGTCCGGCGCGGCCTTGTCCGCGCGCTCGGTACCCTCGGTGCGCTTCCTGATGAATGGCTGCCGCGAGCCGATGACGGCCCGTCCGGCCTCGTCGATCACGGTCGTCTCGGTCGACACGAGCTTGGCGCCCCGGCGGCAGGCCTCGATCTGGCCCATCGACTTGCCGTGGTTCGATTCCCCGCCGAGGAAGAGGACCGTGCGATCGCGGTACCGAACGGCCGCTGCATGGAAAGGGTGCAGGCCAACGGCTTCCATCCGGAGCGCCAGCAGCGCGACCACGACCTTCTGGATCGGCCCGGCCGGCCACGGCCCGCCGAAGGTCATCCGGCTCCCGTCGTATGAGATGTCCCTGGGGGCCTCCTGATCCCACACGATGTCCGGCTCCGCAAGCGTGACCGCGGGGGCGATCCGCACGTCGGCGAGGCGGTAGTCGAGGAAGGCCATGTCGTCGAGGACATGCTCGACCGGGCGGGACCCGAAGACATCGACCCTCAGCCGGGCGGGACCCGCCGACAGTTCCTCGGACAGGCGCGGGATCGGACTCATCCAGTGCCTTCGCCGCCGGGGGACCGGGCGGTGTCGACGGGCGCGCCATCCGGCCAGAGGCCGGCCATGTGGTCGCTCACGTCATCGAAATGTCGCTGGAGGGCGGCCACGACCTCGTCGGCGTCGCGTCGCTCGAGCGCCTCGACGATCGGTGCGTGGAGATGGGCGGACCAGTGGGGATCCGCGCCCGGCACGGCGAGCGTCAGGAACGTCCGGGAGAACGGTTCGAGCGAGCGCCAGACCTTCTCGAGGGTGGCGTTGTCGGCCAGCTGGATGATCCGTCCGTGGAACCGGGCGTCGGCCTCCGCGACGCCGTGGCCGTCGTCCCGATCGGCAGCGGCGAGCATGGCCTCGAACAGGCCGACCAGGTCGGCGATGTCGGCGTCGCTCATCCTGGGAACCGCGAGGCGAGCCCCCAGGGTCTCGAGGCTCGAACGCACGGCGTACGCCTCGACGATCTCGCGTCGTGACGGGCGTCGGACGCGGGCGCCACGGAACGGCGTGATCTCCACGAAGCCGAGGCCCTCCAGTCCGCGGAGGGCCTCGCGGACCGGTGCCTGGCTCGTCCCGAGCTCGCGGGCGACCTGGGTCTCGATGATCCGTGAGTCCGGCGGGTAGTGGCCGCTGAGGATGCCCTCGAGGATCCGTTCCTTGACCTGGTCGGCAAGGACCCGGCGGGAGAGCGCGGAGGAGAGAGCCATCCGGATCCGCCGTCAGCTGCCGATCGCGGCCGAAGGCTCGACCGCCGGTCTGGCCGATTCGTCGCGCAGGATCTCGACCCGTCCGGCGCCACCGTCGACCATCACGCGGTCGCCGGTCGAGATCCGCTGTGTCGCTACGGACGTGCCGACCACCGCCGGGATCCCGAACTCGCGCGACAGGACGGCCGGATGGGAGGTCGTCCCGCCGGTATCGGTCACAAGCCCGGAGATCTTGGTGAACAGGACGACCCAGGCTGGATTCGTCATCTGGCAGACAAGGATGTCCCCGTCGCGCACGTCGTCGAACTCGTCGACCGTGCGGACGACCCGCGCGATGCCCTCGATCCGTCCGGGTGATGCGGCGATGCCGGTGATCACGCGCTGGTCCTCGGATTGCTTCTGGTAGAAGCGATCGGGATAGCCCCAGTTCACCAGGTACGGGAAGGCGAGTTGCGACGGGGTGACCGTGCCGACCCAGTCGCGCGGGTGCAGCAGGGCGGCGGCCTCGCGCTGCGCGCGACGTTCCGCGACGATCTCGCGGGCGGCGATCGCGTCCGCACTCCCGATGAGGCCGCGGAGCTCGTTGTAGCGCAGGAAGAGCACGTCGTCGCGCTGATCGAGGCGGCCGAGCTCGACCAGCTTGCGGCCCACCTCGAGCAGGACGAGCCGGACGTGGGCATTGGCACCCTGGTCGATGTAGAAGTGGTGATCGGGCGTCAACGGCGCCATCCGCAGGTTGACGGCGTTGGCCGCTCGCATCTCCTCGAGCGCCGGGCCGCTCAGACCCTGCAGGAGCTCGTCGGAGGCGGCCTCGATATCGAGGCGCATCGCCTCGATGGCGCTCGGGAAGTCGTAGTCGGTCGTCAAGTAGCCGCGGATGAGCTCGAGGATCGGCTCCATCTCCTCGCGGGCGGTCGGGAAGATGAACTCGTGGCTCCAGACGGCGTGCCATCCGAATTCGCGCTGGTATGGCTCCATCCGCTCGGCGATGAACCGCCTGCCACGCTCGCTCGATCGCAGATCCGCGGCGATCCGGTCGACGTCCTCGGGTGCGAATGCGGCCCGCAGTACGTCGTCGTCGCGGATCTCGTTCTTCATCCGCCACAGGGCTTCGATGGAGTCCCAGTTGCGGTCCGACGCCGAATTCTGGAGGCGACCCAGGAGCTCCTCGTCGACCTGGCCGCGGACCCGCTCCATCACCGCGCGCAGGTTGAGCGTCGCGGAGAGCTGGGCGAAGTTGAGCATCCAGTGGATCTTCCAATGGCGATCGTGGATATCGATCGCGTCCTCGAGCAGGCAGGCCAGGTCGGCCAGGTCCATCTGGTCGGCCGTATCGAGGCGCTCTTCCAGGAAGACGAAGTTCCGCTCCATCTCGGGCCGCAGGCGATCCCGCCACCAGTCGGCGAAGTCCCGTCCGTAGACGGGCAGGACGGTGTCGAGATAGGCCCCCATCGTCGCCGCGAAGTCCGCATCGCGCGGGACGCGGGCCCCGTAGCGCGAGCTGTATTCGGTGGCGTCGATCCGGAGCTCCGGATCGGCCGGGATCGCCGTCGTGTACACGTAACCATTGACGTTCTTGGCCAGCCAGTCCACCGCGAACGGTGTTCCGAAGCGCCGGAACATGTGATCGCAGCTCAGCCACCAACCACCGATGTCGAAGAACATCGGGCTGACGGGGTGCGGGCAGTGCAGGTCGTCGTAGACCCAGAAGAAGTCCTGCTCGGCCTCGGAGTCCCAGGTCACCGGGAACGTCTCGTCACCCAGGAACTGGCCGAGAATCTCCTCTGTCGCTGCCACGGGCTGGTCCTCCGAGGTGCTCGCCTGGATCCGTGCGCCAGGCCGGAGAGTCATCGATCATCGATTATGATACGCATGTCGCGCCGCCGCGACCCCGCCAGGAGACCATACCGTGCGCGCTGCGGCCCCCTCGGGGCTCATCGAATGCCCGCTGCTCCGGACGGTCGCCGACCATCCGACGGACTACTGGAACGACTCGTGCTCGATCTTGGAGCTGGAGTACGCCGTCGCACGTGGCGCCAGCGGTGCGACATCCAACCCCAGCATCGTGCTGGAGGTCCTGCGCAAGGAGCAGGCCCACTGGACACCGCGGATCCGGGAACTGGCGAGCACCAACCCGGCGTGGGCGGAGTCGGACATCACGTGGGCGGTGATCGAGGAGATGGCCGTCCGTGGCGCGGCGATCCTCGCCCCGGTCTTCGAACGCGAAGCCGGCCGCAAGGGGCGGCTATCGCTGCAGACGGACCCCGCCAACTACCCGAATGCCGAGCGCATGCTGGCGCAGGGAGTGCGGTTCGGGAGCCTCGCTCCGAACATGCAGGTCAAGTTCCCGGCCACACGGGCGGGCCTCCTGGCGCTCGAGCAGGCCACGGCTGCCGGTGTCAGCATCAATGCCACGGTCTGCTTCACGGTCGCCCAGGCCATCGCCGTCGGTGAGGCGGTGGAGCGCGGGCTGGAAGCGTTCGCCTCGCGAGGCGGCGATGCCTCCGCGGTCACACCGGTCTGCACGATCATGATCGGCCGCCTGGACGACTGGATGCGGGTCCTGACGGAGCGCGACGGGCTCGCGGTGCACCCGGATGCGCTGGACTGGGCCGGGATCGCGACCTTCAAGCGGGCGTACGGCATCTTCCAGGAACGGGGCTATCGCGCCCGGCTGCTGGCGGCGGCCTACCGCCACCGCCTCCACTGGACGGAGCTCGTCGGGGGGGACGTGATCCTGACCATGCCGCACGCCTGGCAGGTCCGGTTCAACGACAGCGGGATCACGCCAACTGCCCGGATCGACGAACCGGTCGATCCGGACCTGGTCCGGGAACTGCTCGAGCGCGTCCCCGACTTCGAGCGTGCGTACGAACCGAACGGCCTGTCCGTGGATGCGTTCGATCGCTTCGGTCCGACCATCAGGACGCTGCGTGGCTTCATCAAGTCCTACCACGACCTGGTCGCAGCCGTCCGCGACATCACCCTCCCCGACCCGGACGTCCCGCCCGGCTGAGGCGATCGGACGCCGCCGGCTCGGCCGGCGAGTCCCCACGGACCGGGGCTTTGGGGCCGAGTGGCCCTGTCCCGGCCAGGACCCCCGGATGACCCTCGGGTCACCAAGGGCACTTCGTGGCAGGAGACGGTCATGGCGCATTTCCCGCATCTGTTCAGTCCGATCCAGCTCGGAAACCTGGAACTGCCCAACCGGATCGTCCACGTGCCGACGGACATCAGCTCCTCCCACGCCGACGGCGAAGTGAGCGAGCGCGATATCCACCACCACGGCGACATCGCCCGGGGCGGCACCGGGTTCATCATCGTCGGGGCGACCACGCCGGACATGAAGACCGGCCGGCCGACCGTCACCTGCCTCGTGGCCGACGGCGACAACTACGTGCCGGGCCTGGCTCGCCTTGCCGAGAGCATGCATCGCTACGGGGCGAAGTGCGCCGTTCAGCTCCAGCATCCCGGCCGTCAGTGCGCCATCCCTCGCTACAACACGCTCGGGGCCACCGACCGAGTGCTCAAGCTTCCGTGGTCGGCGGGCCACGAGATCATCTACGAGAACGCCGAGGAGAAGGGCAAGGAGATCCGTGAGGCCTCGATCCCCGAGATCCTCGAACTCGTCGACCTGTTCAGCGAGGCCGCATGGCGCGTGAAGCAGGCGGGCTTCGACGCCGTCGAGCTCCACGCGGCCCACGGGTACCTCCTGTCGGAGTTCATGAGCCCGTTCCTCAACATGCGCACCGATCGGTTCGGCGGGAGTTTCGAGAACCGGATGCGGTTCCCGCTGGCGGTCATCGATTCGATCCAGAAGAAGTGCGGCAGGGGCTTCCCGATTCTCGTCCGCTACTCGTTCGAGGAATGGTGCGAGGGCGGGCGCGGCGTCGATGAGGGGATCGAGACAGCCCGCGTCCTCGAGCGTGCCGGCTGCGCGGCTATCGACCTGTCGATGGGGATGCAGG
>JAOUEG010000069.1 GCA_029858845.1 Chloroflexota bacterium
CGGCCTCACTGCTCGTGCGCGGGCGAGTCCCCGGTGGGACCGCGGCGGCGGCGGCCCAGCGCTACGAGGCGATCCGGATGCGCGACCAGCGCGTCGTCTATCACGGGCGAGTGGTCAGGGCGGACGGCTGGATCGTCCTCCAGTACTTGTTCATCTACTGCATGAACGACTGGCGGTCATCCTTCTTCGGCGCCAACGACCACGAGGCGGACCTCGAGCAGGCCTTCGTGGTCCTCGAAGACACGCTGGAGCCGGGTTCGGAGCCGATCCCACGCTGGTTCGGATGTGCGGCCCATGATTACGCTGGCGACGACCTGCGACGACGGTGGGACGACGACACGCTGACGTTCGACGGCGACCATCCCGTGATCTTCGCCGGCGCCGGCTCGCACGCCTCGTATTTCGAGCGCGGGGAGTACGTCACGCCGGTGCCGTTGCCGGCCCTGCGTCCGATCCACGGTGCCCTCGAGGGACTCCGGCGGTTCTGGCGGGATGTCCTGCGCCAGGACGATCCCGGCGATCTGGCCGCCAAGGTGGAGGGCGCCCTCAGCATCCCGTTCATCGACTATGCGCGCGGCGACGGACTGATCGTCGGGCCCGAAGGCGATGTCGGGTGGACGCCGATCGTGGTGGACGATGAGACCGGCTGGATCGATGGTTTCCGTGGCCTATGGGGCCTCGATACCCGTGATCGGTTCGCCGGAGAACGAGCGCCCGCCGGGCCCAAGTACACCCGTCACGGCACGGCCCGCCAATCGTGGAATGACCCGCTGGGGTTCCTCGGACTGGACAAGCTTCCACCTCCGAATCGGCTGCCGGGGGTGCTGCGTGAACGCCTTACCACCCTCGAGACGATGCGCCGGGAGAATCATGCTCAGGCAGAGGCGATGGCGGGCGAAGTGCGCCAAGCCGCTGCCGCGACCCCGGTCCGGTCGGCCGAGACCGTCCAGGCGACGGGGCCGACCGCGAACGAACTGGCCCTCGCAGTGGCGGAAGAGGGGCTGGCCGATCTACGTGCTCGCGACGCGACGCTTGCCGACGAATGGGCAGCCGCGGAGGCCGCCTTGGACCGGGCGGAGCGGGGCGATCTCGGAGATCCGCGAGCGCACCTCCGCCAGGATCACCGGCCCCAGCCACCGGAGTCGCAGCGCTACGGGCGAATCGTCGAGTTCTGGTCCGCGGTCAGCGCCGGCGTACTGCTCATCGTCCTGGTCGCATCCATCTACTTCGGCTGGCTCCCGATCGGCGCATCCCTGCTTCTCGCCGTCGGCGGCTACGTCGCGATCGAGGCGGCCTTCCGGCGGCGGCTCGTCGAGCTCGCCCTGCGGGTCACCCTCTTCCTGGCGGTGGTCGGCGCGATCGTCCTGATCGTCGAGTTCCTGCCGTTGATCGTCGTGGGCTCCATCGCAGGCCTTGCGGTGATCGCGATCATCGACAACGTTCGCGAACTTCGAAGCTGACGCGACCGTCTCACTGATCGTGCCCGAGGGCGCACACGCAACGAGGCGCCGGCTACCGCCAATGTCACCCTCGGTCGATCGAGGGAGATCTCAGGTGTCGGACCCGTCCGATGGGGCGCTTCCGCCCGCGGTCATCGGGACCGGTTCGGGCATCGGCACCGGCTCGGGCATCGCGGTGGAGGAAACGTCCTCCTGCCGGTCGTCCGGCACATAGGCGGCGGGCTCGATCGGCACGGCCATCGGGGTCATCGGATCATCCGAGCTCGAGGCTCCGCCGGCGTCTTCGGTACTGCCCTCGTCGATGGCGCGACGGTCGTCCACCCAGCGACGGGCTCGGCGACCGGCCGCTGCGAGGCGCGGCCGTCCCATCGGGGACGCGGCCAGGACGATCGTGACGATGCCGACCGCGACGATGCCGACGAGCACGTACGGAAGGGGGGATCGCCGAGGTGCCCGGATGAGCCCGGCCGAGCGGGCGGCATCGGTCACCGCCTTCGGCAGATCGAGCCCGGCCAGCGCCGTCCGGACGCGATCCACGGTCGTACGCTCGCGATGCCGTGGGTCCAGTCTGGACAGGTCGATCTCCTCTCGCACGTCGGCGATCACCCGGCTGATGTCGGCGCGAGTCATCTCCGGCAGGGTCAGCACCGGCAGGTGGATCTCGGGCAGGTGGATCTCGGTCCGGGGTGTATCAGGCATAGCGAGCCTCCTCGACGGCTGCGCCGGGCGGGCGCTCTTGATCGTGCCCCGACGCTCTCCTTCTGTGTCCCACGGAGGATACCCCGCATCGCCCGACCTGCCCATTGCCGGATGGCCCGAACCGACTGGCCACCGCGTGGCACGATTGACCCGCGCTGGCGAGGACCTGCGCCCCTCAAGCCCGCCGGTAGCCGGACGGGCCCAACCTGAGGATCGCCATGGGTTGCCTGTTCGTCATGTTCGGGGCTGTGGCCCCGCGAGCCGCCGTCTTCATCCTGTGGCTGGCTCGACCTGCCTACGTGGATGCCGCTTTCGACACGTTCCTGTGGCCGCTTCTTGGGATCCTCTTCTTCCCGTTCACGACCCTGATGTACCTGCTGGTGTTCACCCCGGGTGTCGGGATGCAGGGCAATGACTGGATCTGGGTGGCGATCGCGTTCGTGCTCGATATCGGCCAACTCGCGGCGACCGCCACGGATCGTCGCTATCAGAGTGGCTGGCGGAACGGATGAGCCGGATGATCCTTGGCGACGGTCAGGCGATGACGGGAGTCTGAACATGCGACGATTCTTGGTGGAGGTCGTGATCGACGCCCTCCTTGTGTTCGTGCTCCTCAACCTCCTGTCGCTCATCCACGTACCTCAACCGTTCCCGTTCGGGTCGGAACGGGTGCCCATCTTCCGGAGCGCCGGCGCAGGCCCATTGGCCCTCCTGCTGGCCGGGATCGCCATTGGACTGGCAGATCGCTTCGTGCGGCCGATCATCGTGGCCTTCACGGGGCGCTGGGTGTTGTCCACCATGGGCCTCGCTCTGCTCCTCGTGAACGTGGTCTCGCTCTGGATCGCAACCCTGATCGTTCCGGACCTGGCGGTCAGCGCCCAGCCCAGGCTGCTCTGGTTCTTCATCGCGGCGGCGTTGTTCACCGTTTCCTCGACGGTGGTCGACGCGTTGCTGGGTCTCAACGTCCCGGATGTCGGCGATCAGGGGGAAGGACGATCGATCTGGCGGATCCTGGATGCGCTGCCGACGCCCCGGCGGAGTCGGATCATCGAGAACGTTCGGCTGCAGCAGGTGTACGACACGATCTACCGCTACGGACTGGACATCGCCCTGGAGCGGACGCCGATCGCCGCGCTACGGGCCAGCTTCCAGCGGCGGGTCCTGGGGCGCAAGGTGCGGGACGAGGACCTGACTCCGGAGGCACGCGTGCGGGTCATGCTCCAGCAGCTGGGACCGACCTACGTCAAGCTCGGCCAGATGGCGGCCAGCCGGCGTGAGGCGTTGCCGCCGGCGCTGGTCTCAGAGCTCGAGAGGCTCCAGAGCAACGTCGGCGCCTTCCCATGGGAGGCGGCCGAACGGATCCTGGTCGCCGAGCTCGGCCACCCCGTCGACGAGCTGTATGCCTCGATCGACCATGAGCCGTTCGCGGCCGCCTCCACGGCCCAGGTCCACCGGGCGACGTTGCCGACCGGAGAGGAGGTCGCGGTCAAGATCCAGCGCCCGAACATCGTCGCCAAGACCAAAGCCGACCTTGGCGTCCTCGAGGAGCTGGGAAGGGTCGCCGAACGGCGTTCGGCCCTCGCGACCAAGATCGGCGCGCAGGCGATGATCCGCGAGTTCGCAGCCGGCGTGCTCAAGGAACTCGACTACCGCAACGAGGCCTACCACGCGCTGCGGATCGCCGATTCGATGCGGAGGTTCCCGGAGATCCATGTCCCGGTCGTGGACAACGACCGGTCCACGGCGCGCGTCCTCACGGCCGAGTTCGTGCGCGGCATCAAGATCTCCGACGTGGAGGGCCTCCGCAACGCCGGGCTGGACACGACCCACCTTGGGTCCGTGTTCATCCGAGCCCTGATCAAGCAGGTCCTCGTGGACGGGTTCTTCCACGGCGATCCGCACCCGGGCAACATCCTGGTGGATCCGGACACCGGGCAGATCATCTTCCTCGACTTCGGCCTCGTCGGCGAGCTCCGACCCGACCAGCGCCTGACCCTCATCCAGCTCCTGTTCGCACTACGGAACGCGGACAGTTCGGGGATCGCCGACGCTCTGCTGGGTCTGGGCAAACCGGGGACGGCGTTCGACGAGCGCCGTTTCCGCGGCGATGTCGACCGGATGACTCGCCAGTACCTGATCTACGGGAAGGTGGACAGCGTGGGTGCCGGCATCTCCGCCGTGCTGAGCGCCGTCTTCGATAACGGCCTGCGCCTGGACAACGACCTGACCCTCGCGATCAAGGCCGTCGTCCAGGCCGAGGAGACGGCGATGATCCTGGGCTTCGACGTGGACATCGCGTCGGCGGCCTTCGAGGAGGCTCGCGCCGCAGCCCTCGAGCGCTTCACGCCGGAGGCCGTCGAGAAGATCGTCATGGACCAGGCAGTCCGTGCCGGCCAGGAGTTCGCGCGCCGGCTGCCGACACTCGAATCGGCGGTCTGGAAATGGATGGACCAGTTCGGCAAGGGCAAGCTCGTCGTCGAGATCGACACCTCCGAACTCAATCGGGAGATCGGCCGGGTCAGCGACCTCGGTCGCCAGGTCGCCGTCGGGATGCTCGTCACCGGACAACTCATCGGCACCGCCATCCTGGCCGTGGTCCTGCTCCAGCCGTCGACGATCGCGGAGTTCGCGACGTTCGCGTACTTCGGGCTCATCGCCTTCGGTGTCTCGCTGATCGTGAGCATGGTGGTGCTCTTCCGAACGCTCCGGTCACCGGCGAGCGACGCTCGGAGTGACGACGGCTGACCGAACCCAGCCGATGCGGAGGCCGGTCGGGGATCGCGCGCTCAGCCCTGCGACGACAGACCAGGCATGGGGCCGGCGTCGGCCGGGAGCGCCCCGCCATCGACCTCCGGCTGGTCCATGTCGAACACGCGTAGCACGACCCGCCACGTCACCGCGATCATCCCGAGGAACGGGACGACGAGGAACATCCCGATGATGCCGGCAACCGCGCTGCCCGCCGGGATCGCCAGGAGGATCACTGCCGGATGCAGGTTGACCGCCTTGCCGTAGACGAGCGGGGCGACGAAGTTGCCCTGGGCGATGTTGAAGACGATCGTGAAGATGGCCATGATCACGATGTCCGACGACTCACCCACCGCCACGGCGACGAGGAACGCGAGTGCCGTTGACACGAAGCCGCCGATGTACGGGATGAAGCCGAGGAAGAACGACAGCACGGCGATCGGCAGCGCGAGCGGCAGGCCGAGGATGATCATCAGGATGGCCGTCGTGGCCGCACCGAAGATCGAGATTGCGCCGGTTCCGATCATGTAGCCGCCAAGGACTCCCGCCGCCTGACGGCCCGCCGTCTCCATCTCATCATGCCGTCGACCGGTCATCCGCGCCAGGACCCGCCCCCATAGCGACGCGCCGTCACGCAGGAAATAGAAGGTCAGCAGCGTCGCAAGCAACAGGATCACCGCGAGCGACGCCAGGCTCGATAACGCCCCGGCGACGGAAGCCAGCAGCCCCGACCCGAGCGCGCGAACCACGTCGGCGATGCCGATGTCGCCCAGGAACCCCTGGCTGGCGCCCTCGGTCGCCGTATCGATCATCTCGACCAGGGGGCCGACCATCATGGCGATCGTCGCGATCACGATGCCTACGATCCCGATGACCGTACCGGCCGTGACTCCCAGCGCCGCCCGCCCCCGAGACCAGCCGCGCCTCGTCAGGGCCGCGGTCGCAGGATCAAGCGTGGCGGCAAGCACGACGGCCAGGACCACGGGGATGACCACGAGCGGGATCGTGGTCGCCGCCAGCACCGCCACGCCGAGGAGTCCGGCAGCGATGAGACCCCGCCAGCTCCATTGCGCGAGGCGATCCAGCCAGGCGGGGACGGGATCATCGGGCCGGCTATGGCCCTCCGGGCCGCGGTCGAGTGCATACACGAGCGCCGGCGCGATCGCCATGGCGAACGCCACGACCGGCAGCGCCGCGAACAGGCCGATCACACCGAACAGCGCCGCCCCTGTCGGCAGCGCGATCAGCACCAGCGCCGGATGGACCTCGACGGTCTTTCCGTAGATCATCGGTGCCAGGACGTTGCCCTGGATCAGGTTCATGATCCCGATCAGGAGCAGCAGGATCAGCACGTCCGTCGGTCCGTTCGTGGACAGGGTCACCAGCACGAGCACCGAGGTCGTCACGAACCCGCCCAGGTACGGGATGAAGCCACCGAGGAAGACGAGGACGGCCAGGGGTCCGGCCAGGGGGACACCCAGGATCACCAGGAAGACGAAGTCGGAGATCGCGTCCGTGCCGGCCAGGATCGCCGTACCACGCAGATAGCCGCCGACGCGCCCGAGCGCGACCCGGCCGCTCTCCGTGATCGCGTCGCCACGCCAGCCTCGGATCGGCTCCACGAGCCAGTCCCAGGCGCGGTCCCCGTCCTGCAGCAGGAAGAACGTGAGGAAGCCACCCAGGATCAGGGCGGTCACCAGCGCCGCCACGGGCTCCACGAGCTGGGTCGCCACGGCGGCCAGCACGCTGCGAGCGTCCTCGATCAGTTGTCCGACCAGCGCTGCCGTCTCCGGCGGGACACCCGACTGGACGAGGAAGTCCTGGACGGCATCGCCGCCGGCGCGCAGCGCGGCCACGACATCCGCGATGTACGGCGCGAAGACGACCGCCAGCAGGACGAAGACCCCGGTGATGACCACCAGCGCGACAAGGGTCACGCCCGCGGCTGCCTTCGTCCGACCCCAGCCCGCTTCGCGCAGGGTCCGGACGGCCGGTACGAAGGTGGCCGCCACGATCAGCGCGACCAGGATCGAGGTCGTCACCACCGCAAGAGCTCCGGCAACCTGGACGAGCACGACGGCCATGGCGATCACGACCAGGACTCGCCACCCGTAGGCGGCGAGGCGCTGCAGCCATGTCGGGACGAGCGACCGGCTATCCATCGGCGGCAGGTGCTCGCTCATGGTCGCGACCCCGGCCTCGTCATCAGGCAACTCCGCCCGGGCGCCGCTCGAGATACCGTCGCAGGTCGGCGAGTTCTGCACGCAGGGCTGCGACCTCCGCCGCGACCGGATCTGCCGGCACCGCCGTCTCGGCCGACGACTCCGCGGCGACGGGCGCCGCGTCCTGGCCCCCGGCCGGTGCCAGGAATATCGACGACAGGTAGCTCGTCAGGACGCCGAAGATGCCGATGCCGACCGCCATCGTGAGCATCCCGATGAACCGCCCGATCTCGGTCACCGGGTAGCGGTCCCCGTACCCGACGGTGGTGATCGTGACGAAGGCCCACCAGAAGGCATCGCCACCAGTCTTGATGTTCGCGTCGGCCGTGGCCGGCTCCACATAGGCGATCGCGATGCTGCCGAGGAGGAGCACCAGCATGGAGGCCACCGCGATGATGTAGATCGCCGCCTCCGACCGACGGGCGACGAACTGCTTGGCGATCGCGGCCGGCCCACCCTGCTGGAGGATGCGGATGACCCGGGTCAATCGGAAGACGCGGAAGATGCGGAGAATGCCGATGGCCGGGATGCTGCCCAGGAGATCGATGATCCCTGTCGGCAGGCTTCGGCCCGGCCGGTCACCGACCAGGTAGGCCCGTCGATCCGGAGCCCTCACCACGGACCGCCCGAAGTCGGCCAGGAAGAAGAGGCAGAACAGGGTGTCGGTCGAGGCGAGGATCGTCTGGACCTCGGGCACTCGAACGAGGAGGAGCAGGGCCATCACGATGAGCGACGTGATCGTCATGAAGCCCATGAACAACTCGTACATCGAGTTGCCGCCCGAACCTGGCCTGTCCGCTGCCGTCTCGCTCACCTGACGACTCCTTTCCCCTGGAAAC
>JAOUEG010000070.1 GCA_029858845.1 Chloroflexota bacterium
CCCCAGGGCCCGTGCCCGGCGCACAGGTAGAGCCCGCGCCGACCCGGGACGGCCCCGACGAGTGGCCGGCCGTCGAGGCTCTGAGGGCGGGCACATGAGCGCGTCCCGCGGATGGGCGCGTCGAGCACGGACGGGACGAACCGGCTGGCCCGAACCAGGAGACGCTCGATCCACGCCTCCGGGTCGGGTTCGTTCGCCAGGAACGTCGAGCCGACCGACGCCCCGGATCCGAGCGGCACCAGGCTGAAATCCTCGATGGCCTCGTCCGGGTCGAACGCCAGGGGGCCGTCGTCCGCCGGAGGGCCGATCGCCGCGGTGATCTCGGCCCCCTCGAGGACGTGACGCGGACCGGCCGGGAGCTCCGTCTCGACGACCACGCCCCACCGTGGTCGGATCGGCTCCCACCGCCCGGACGGATCGATGACGCCCGTGGACCACGGGCCGGCAGCCACGAGGACGCTGGCCGCCGGGATGCGCGATCCATCGACCGCCACACCAACGACACGGTCGCCGTCCAGCTCGAGGCTCGCTCCCCTGCCCGTCCTGATCGCAACGCCGAGCTGCTCGGCGACGTGGGCGTAGGCGTAGGTCGAGGCAGCCGGCTGCACCGGATAGCCGATCCCGACGCGACAGGCCCACAGTCCAGGCGCCACGGCCGGATCCACCAGCCGCAGCGTCTCGTCCGCGACGACCTCGTGGGCCAGGTCCGGGAAACGCTCGGCGATCTCACGGTCCATCGCCCGGACCGCACGCTCATCCGCCGAGAGGTACAGCATCCCGGCCGGCTCCGGAGCGAGCTCGAACCCGACATCGGCATCGGACAGCCCCCGATACATGACCAGGGTCTCGCGATAGAGGGCGGCCAGGACCGGGTCGAATGGATGCTGGACGACCCCGGAATTCGCCCCGGACGCCCCCGATGCGAGACCCTCCCGCTCCACGATGAGGACGGCCGCGCCCGCCTCGGCCAACAGCGCGGCGGCGGAGGTTCCGACGATCCCGCCGCCGATGACGACGACGTCGGGTGGCCGACCCGTCACGGGCGGCCGGCCGCCATCTCGGCAACGCGGGGACGCCTCTGCCCGATCATCGAGGCACAGGCTACCTCGCGCGAGCCGACCGGGCGAGGTCCACGCGTTCCACGCGGCGCCGCGCAGCTGATGCTCGCGTCCGCCTACGGCCCGGGGTTCACACCCCGGTCGACGTTCGTCACGAGCCGCCACGCGGCGATGCCGACGGCCACCTGCCAGACGGACGGTATGGCGACGTAGAGGCGCTCGAGCAGGCCGAGCCAGGGGGTCAGCGCGCCGTCGATCGTGGCGGGTATGAACGCGAGGGACAGGATCGCCAGCCCGGCGGCAGCGAAGGTCGGCCGCACGCCCCCTCGCCACCGAGGGTCACGTCGCATCACGGACCCGACGACGAGCAGGCTGACTGGCATGGCGATGGCGTACGCGGCGAAGTCGAGCAGGTGAAGCCGCCCGGTCGTCGTCCGCGGGACACCCTCCGGGTCGGTGGGCAGGATGGCAAAGGCGAGCGTGATGACCGCCACGAGAAGGAGCACCCCCCGGACGAGGCTCCGATCGCGCGGTGTCGCCCCGAGCACGGAGGGCAATGCCAGGGCCCACGCGATGCCGAGCACCCCGCTGAGCGCGAACGCGGTCGACTGGAGCCAGCCGAGCGGCGCGGTCGCCAGTACGCTGATCGATCGGGCAACGGGATCGTAGCCGGGCCAACCGGCGATGACGACGAGGCTGAGCGACCAGGCCACGAACGGCGCCGCGACGCCGGCCGCGATCCCGGCCGCCCGAAGGGTCCGAAGGGACGGCATGACGCTCATCGTACGGCCCCGCCCGGCGCCGGGCGGCGGCGCCGCTCCCTGAGGCGCGTGGTCGGTCAGGCGATCTCGCGCCGGATCGTCAGCGAGGCGACCGTCGCGAAGCCGATCGCGAAGGCGACGAGGACGAGGATGTCGAACCGCAGTTCGGCGATGCCGAGGTCGGCCCCTCGGACGAAGATCTGGCGCAGTCCGTCCACGGCATAGGTGAGCGGCATGATCGCCGTCAGCGGCTGGAGGACCGCGGGCAGGCTGCTGATCGGGAACAGGACACCGGACAGCAGGAACTGGGGCGTCAGCACGATCGGGATGAACTGGATGACCTGGAGCTCGGTTCGGGCGAAGGTGGACAGGAAGATGCCCAGGCTCACGGCCCCCAGAGCGAGGACGACCACGACCAGGAAGGCGAGCACCGGACTGCCGGCGACGTCCACGCCGAGACCGACGGCAAAGGCCGGCAGCGGGCCGATGGACGGGACCTGCACCGATCCGATCACCCAGACGAGCAGGAGGGCCACCTGGAGCGTCGCGAACAGGCCGAAGCCCAGGCTGTACCCGGTGACGATCTCCCCTCGGGCGACCGGCGTCGCCATCAACCGCTCGAGGGTCCCGCCGGTTCGCTCGCGAAGGAAGCTCACGCCGGTCAGCAGGTAGACGAAGAAGTAGGCGAAGAACGCCACGAGGGCTGGCGCGAACGCAACCAGCGGGTCGGAGCTCGGGACGCCGTAGATCGTGGTGTGCTCGATGGTCGGCGGCGCTCCGTTCGCCGCGGATGCGACCACGGCCAGGAACGCCCTCTGGACGGCGGCCACCTGGGCTCCATCTGCGCTCGGATCAAGGCCGTTGGTCAGGATGGTGATCGTCGGCGGCTGGGCGGTAGCGAGATCCGCCGGCAGCAGGACCGCGACGGTGGCCGACTCGTCGGCGACCGCGGTCCGAGCGCTCACCTCGTCGGCGGCCGCCTGGACGGTGGCGCCCTCGGCCTCGAGCGCTCGCGTCAGCTCGGCCGCCACGAGCGTGCCGGGCTGCCCCGCCTGGTTGACGATCAGCGCGTCGATGGTCGGCGTCTCGCCCTCACGCAGGATGAAGGTCAGGAGGCCCGTGACCACGAGCGGGGCGATGAACAGCAGGGCTATGGACGGCCGGTCCCGGCGGATCTCCCGGACGACCCGGCGAAAGAGCGCCTGCGTCCGGCGCAGGCTCACGGCTCCACCTCCGGTCCCTCGCTGAGGCGAATGAATGCGAGTTCGAGGTCATCCGTGCCGGCCGCCCGCCGCAGCTCGGCGCCGGTGCCGCGCGCGCTGACACGCCCGGACCGCATGAACAGCAGTTCGTCGCAGCGATCCGCCTCGTCCATCACGTGGCTGGACACGATGATCGTCGTGCCGGCGTCGGCGAGGGTTCGGAAGTGCTCCCAGAACTGGATACGCAGGAGCGGATCCACGCCCACGGTGGGCTCGTCGAGGAAGAGGACCGGTGGTCGATGGACCAGGGCGCAGGCCAGCGACAGCCGGCGACGCTGGCCGCCGGACAGCGTCGCGGTGATCGCGTCGCGCCGATCCGCCAGCTCCACGACATCCAGGGCCTGGGCGACGGCCGAGGCGTCGCGGATGCCGTAGGCGGCCGCGAAGAAGCTCGCGTTCTCGGCCGCCGTGAGCGACGGGTAGACCCCGTCCGCCTGGGTCATGTAGCCGATCCGCCGCAGGTTGTCCCGTGACGGCATGGCGACACCCAGGACCTCCGCCGAACCGGCCGTCGGGGCGGCAAGGCCGACGAGCAGGCGGATCAGGGTCGTCTTGCCGGATCCGTTGGGACCCAACAGCCCGTAGATCCGTCCGTGGGCCAGGTCGACGCTGATGTCGTCGACGGCCCGGATCGGGCCGAACGACTTGCACAGCCCCACGGCCCGAATGGCCGGTACGCCGGCTCCGCCGGATCCCGTCGCGAGGACCGGTGGCTGCCCCATCCGCATGACCCCTCGGCATCGGCATGGCGGTGCCTTGATCCGCCACGGCCGTCCCATGCTACGCCTCGCCGCGTATCGCGGCGAGCGTCGGGAATGCCTTTGCGGGCGCCGCGCTCGTGGCGGATACTTGCGTGAGGGAGGCAAGGTGACCGAGCGACGGACGATCGGGGAACTACTGGAGGCCGCTCGTGGCCGTCTGGATCGACTGACGCCGGCGGCGGCTTGGGCGGAGGCGCAGGCCGGATCGATCATCGTGGATACGCGAAGCGAGGATGCGCGACGGAGGGAGGGCACCATCCCGGGCGCGATCGCCATCCCGCTCTCCGTCCTGTACTGGCGCGCGGATCCGACGTCCGGGTTCGAGGACCCGAGGATCGCCGATCCGGACCGGCGGCTGATCATCCTGTGCGCGCACGGCTTCTCGTCCAGCCTCGCCGCGGCGACCCTGCGCGACCTGGGCTTCCATCGCGCCACCGACGTGGACGGCGGGTTCGAGGCGTGGGCCGAGGACGGCCTGCCGGTCGAGGCATAGGCCGTGCCCGACGGAGGGACGCCGTGATCGGTGAGGCGACGGAGTGAGCCGCGACGTCACGCTCGATCCGGCGACGGTGACGGCCGACGCGGCCCTGGCTCGCCTGTCCGTCGTCGATCGCTTCCTGCCCGTCTGGATCCTCGGAGCGATGGTCCTGGGGCTGGGGCTGGGGCGGCTGATCCCTGATCTCAACGATTGGCTGGATGCGGTCAGGATCGGCTCCGTATCGCTGCCGATCGCCATCGGCCTGCTGGTGATGATGTACCCGGTCCTGGCCAAGGTCCGCTACTCGCAGATCGGCGCGATCACGGCGGATCGCCGCCTCATGGTGACCTCCCTGGCCTTGAACTGGATCGTGGGCCCGGCGCTCATGTTCGCCCTGGCCTGGCTGCTGCTACCGGACCAGCCCGAGTTCCGCACGGGCCTGATCATCATCGGCCTGGCTCGGTGCATCGCGATGGTCCTGATCTGGAACGACCTCGCCTGTGGCGACCGCGAGGCCGCCGCCGTCCTCGTGGCGGTCAACTCGGTCTTCCAGATCGTCGCCTATTCGGTGCTCGGTTACTTCTACCTGGAACTGCTGCCGACATGGCTCGGACTGCAGACGGCAGCCCTGGACGTATCCATGTGGGACATCGCCAGGATCGTGCTGATCTTCCTCGGGATCCCGCTGGTGGCGGGCTACCTGACGCGCCGCTGGGGCGAACGAACCCGGGGCGTGGAGTGGTACGAGACGCGCTTCATCCCGAGGATCGCGCCGTGGGCGCTGTACGGGCTGCTGTTCACGGTCGTCATCCTGTTCGCCCTGCAGGGCGAGGTCATCACGAACCAGCCCCTCGACGTCGCGCGGATCGCGCTCCCGCTGCTCGCCTACTTCCTGATCATGTGGATCGGATCGTTCGCGCTGGGGCTCCGCATGGGGATGTCGTACGAGAAGAACGCGAGCATGGCGTTCACGGCGGCGAGCAACAACTTCGAGCTCGCCATCGCGGTGGCGATCGGCGTGTTCGGAATCACCTCCGGGGAGGCCCTCGCCGGCGTCGTGGGACCGCTCATCGAGGTCCCCGTCCTCGTGGGCCTGGTCTACGTCGCTCTGTGGGCGCGCCGGCGGTTCTATCCGGCCGTCGCTCCCGCCTGACCGGGCTCGGCCGCCGGTCTACGTCAGTCGTCGCTCGACGACCCCTCGGCGTCGATCACCATGTGGGCCCAGCGGTAGGCGGCGGCTGTCGCCGGGAACCCGGCCGTGGGGATCGCGATGACGATGGCGTGAAGCAGCTCGTCCGCGCCGAACCCCTCGTCCAGCCCACGGCGCACGTGCGACCGGACGCCGCCCTCGGACGATAGCCCGACGGCGATCCCGAGCTTCACGAGACGCTGTTCACGGGCGCTGAGCGGTCCGGCCGCTCGACTCGCGACGCCGAGCGCGTCGTAGGCCGCGGCAAGATCCGGGTAGTCGGAGCGGAGATCCCGGTAGGGGCGAGGCAGGTAACCCCGCGTCTGATCGTGCATCACGCATCCCTCCATCGTTGACGGACTCCGGGAGTCGGGGCGCCTCGTTCGTCACGTCGCAAGGTCGCGCCGCCGGAAGATCGCGGCGGCCGACACCCAGCCGGCGACGGCGACCACAAGGTAGAGCAGGGACTCGCCGGCCGGGAAGACACCATCGTCGATGACGGGCTGGAGGTCGAAGTAGTAGAAGACGGACAGGCGACCGAGGTCGCCGAACTCCGGAGCGAGTCCGGCGACCACATTGAGCAGGTACATGATCATGAGGATCCCGGCCATCAGCCCCGCGGCTCGGCCGCGATCGAGCAGCGCGACAGCCAGCGCGGTCGTCGCGCCCGCGATGGCGATGGCCATCGCGAACAGGTGAAGGCCCGCCAGGGCGATGCGCCCCGTGTCGAAGTCCGGCTCGATGAGCAGATCCACCGCGACGATCGCCGCGACCGTCAGCGCGCTCAGCATGGCCAGGCTCACGACCTGCACGCCGATCGTGACCGCGAGGTAATCGAGGCGTGGCAGGCGGCTCGACAGCGGCAGATCCAGGAAGCCGGACGTCGCGTCCGCCGCCGGGCGGGTGGCCAGTGCGATCGCGGCGACGGAGGCCACGACCGGCCACAGGAACTGGAAGATGTACGAGTTGACGTACGTGCCCGGATCGCTGATCCCACCGTCTGTGATCCCGAACGCCGCCAGCAGTTCCTTCGGGTAGATCTCGACCATCCGATCGAACTCCTCGGCGTTGGCCAGGACGCTCGGGTAGAAGGCCACCATGACGCCCGCGTACAGGACGGCGACGAGACCGACCCACAGGATGAGCGAGCGGCTACGGCGCAGGTCCAACCAGAAGACCGGGATCATCGGGCACGCTCCCGGCCTCGACCCGCCAGCTCCTCGCCGGGGCCGTTCCGCTCCCCTTCGACGTTGCCTCCTGAGGGCCGGTGGCCGTCCGACCCTGGCGGGCCGCTGCCATCGCCCGCCTCCCGATCGCCTTCGTATAGGCGCAGGAAGATGTCCTCGACGTCCAGCGTGCTGATGGCGACGTCCGCGACGTCGATGGTCGCAAGCCGGCGCAGGAGTGGGTTCACGTCGCCCTGCACCATGAGATGGGCGTCGCGAGCCGAGGCCGAGACGACCTGGACGTTGGGGAGGTCGAATAGGGTCTCCGGTGCCGGCGACTGGAGCACGAGGTTCACGGAGCGCCAGTGCGACGCCTGCAGGTCCCGGACGGTCGTCACATCGACGAGCCGGCCCTCCCGGATGATCCCGACCCGGCTGCAGGCTCGCTCCACCTCCTGCAGATTGTGGGACGAGAGGAATACGGTCCGTCCCGCGGCACGGACCTCGGCGACCATCGCCAGGAACTCGCGCTGCATGAGCGGATCGAGTCCGCTCGTGGGCTCATCCATGATCAACAGCGGTTCGTCGCCCATGAACGCCTGGACGACCCCGACCTTCTGCCGATTACCGCGGGAGAGCTTGCGCACGGCGACGGTCGGGTCAAGCTCGAGTCGCTCCGCCGCGCTCCGCCATGCCCCCCGAGGCAGGCCACGCAGGCGTGCCATGTAGTCGAGCTGCTCGCCGGCTGTCAGATGCCCCAGATAGGCGGGCTCGGCGCTGACGTAGGCGAGCAGCGCGTGGGCGCGCGGGGCCTCCCGCCAGCAGTCCTGCCCCAGGATCGTCGCTCGGCCGGACGTGGGCCGCAGGAACCCCAGGAGGACCCGGATGGTGGTGGTCTTGCCCGCCCCATTCGGGCCCAGGAACCCGAAGACCTCGCCTTCGAGCACGGCGAGATCCACGTCGACGATCCCGCGTCGGGAACCATAGGACTTGGTGAGGCCGTCGGCCTGGATCACGGATGTCACGGCTTGGCGCCTCCCGCTTGCCGGCAGTGTGCCCTCCCCCCTCGACCGCGCCTAGGGCCGATGGGCCCCAATGGCCGGGCTGCCCGGCTTCGCGGCCGACGGTGCCCCCGTGCACCATAGGGTCTGCAAGACTGGCCCCGCAGGAGGCACGAACTGGGCACCGAGATCGAGCGCAAGTTCCTGGTCGATGACCCGTCCATCGTGGATGGGCTGCCCGGCTCCGTCCTG
>JAOUEG010000071.1 GCA_029858845.1 Chloroflexota bacterium
ATACGGGTCCTCCGGGTTGTTGGCGACGTCCATCTCCTCGACGAGTCCCTCGGGAAAGTCCTCGATGACGACCTTGAGCGGGTCCAGCACGGCGAAGCGACGGGGCGCCGTTCGATTCAGGACGGCGCGGACGGCGTGCTCCAGCATCCCGATCTCGATGACGCTGTCTGCCTTCGCCACGCCGATCATCGTCGCGAAATCGCGGATGCCCTCGGCGGGGAAGCCGCGCCGTCGAAGTGCCGCGATGGTCGGCATGCGGGGGTCGTCCCAGCCGCGCACGCGGCCCTCGTTGACGAGGCGCAGGAGGACGCGCTTGGACAGCACGGTGTGGGTGAGGCTGAGCCGCGCGAACTCGACCTGGCGGGGGCGGGACGGGACAGGCAGGTGGTCGAGGAGCCAGTCGTAGAGCGGACGGTGGGCCTCGAACTCGAGGGTGCAGATCGAATGCGTGACGCCCTCGATGGCGTCCGATTGGCCGTGGGCGAAATCGTAGGTCGGATAGACGCACCAGGCGTCACCGGTGCGCGG
The DNA here is from genome assembly GCA_029858845.1 of Chloroflexota bacterium. Lineage (GTDB taxonomy): Bacteria > Chloroflexota > Limnocylindria > Limnocylindrales > CSP1-4 > SPCO01. The sequence continues at coordinate 529 of JAOUEG010000071.1, forward strand.
ATGGGTCGCATGCACGATGCGGTAGAGCACGGGGTCGCGCAGGTTGATATTCCCCGAGGCCATGTCGATCCGCGCCCGCAGCACCCGCGCTCCGTTCGGGAATTCGCCGGCTCGCATCCGCTCGAACAGGTCGAGGTTCTCCTCGACGGTTCGGTCGCGCCAAGGGCTCGGACGGCCGGGCTCGGTGAGCGTGCCGCGATAGGCGCGGATCTCGTCGGCGGACAGATCGTCCACGTAGGCGTTGCCGGTGCGGATCAGGTCGGTGGCCCAGGCGTGCATCTGCTCGAAGTAGTCGGATGCGAAGTAGAGGTGCTCGCCCCAGTCGAACCCGAGCCAGCGGACATCCGCCTGGATGGCGTCGATGTACTCCTGCTCCTCCCTGACGGGATTCGTGTCGTCGAATCGGAGGTGACAGCGGCCGCCGAAGTCATCGGCGACGCCGAAATTGAGGCAGATCGACTTGGCGTGACCGATGTGGAGGTAGCCATTCGGCTCCGGTGGAAAGCGGGTGACGACCGCCTCGCGCCGCCCAGCGCGCAGGTCCGCGGCCACGATCTCGCGGATGAAGTCGGAGCGCTCCGGTGGGATCGATGGCTGGCTCACGTCGCGGCGGCTCCCGATCGGTGGATGGTGGGGCGCGGCGGTTCGCGGCGACTGCTCGACACTCCGCGGGGTGATTGGCTGGCGAGCAAGGATTCGAACCTTGAATCCCCTGATCCAGAGTCAGGTGCCTTACCGTTTGGCCACTCGCCAGTGCGGGCGAGATGATACCGCATCGTCACGGGGATCCCGCTGCACCGACCCGGTGCGGACCGGCGGGTCGCAGGAACCGGCCGATCAGCTGTGCGTTGCTGCCCCGGTCAGGGCCGCCGCGCGTCGTCCGCCACCGGACCCGCGGCGAGCTCGTCCGTGAGACGGTCCAGGAACCAGATGGCGGTCCGATCCGCGAAGTGGTGCAGGAAGCTACGGTCCACCAGGAGCCCCATGCCGCCGCCTGGTGGTGCATAGGCACCCTCGAGATGAAGCCCACCGTGGTGCACCGTCAGCAGGCCGGCAAACATCGGGAAGAGTGGCGCGAAGGTTGCCGCGCGCCACTCGATCTCACCTCGACACGAGCCGTCCGGCAGGGACTCCACCCCGACGTCGACCAAGGCGGCCTTCCGGAATGTCAGGGTCCCGGGAACATCGGACAACTGGAATGCCAGATCGGTCTCGACGCGTTGCAGGTGTGCACGTTCCGGTGACGGTCCCACGACGCGCCCGAGCCAGGAAGGATCGCGCAGCGCCCGGCAGAGGCCGGCCGGGTCGGCCCGCAGGATGCGCGTCACCGCGAGACGTGCGACCCCGCCCTCGACATCGTCCATCGATCGCTCGGTCCAGTGTGTCGATCCTGCCATTCGCCCCGGGAACGCCTCGCCTGCGGGGCTGCCTGGTCCGGCGCCCTCCGGACCGAACCGTCGTTGCAGTGGGAGGGATGGCACAAGGGCCGGATGGCCCGGTCCACACCTGACGCTCGGCCGCCGCTCGGCTGGGCAGATGGCGATCCCGCCCGGCTCAGGCGAGCCGGCGCTCCGTGTCGGTCACGAGGGTCCTCAGAGCGGCGGAGCGCCCGACAGCGGGCGGGACGGGCCCGTCCAGCCGTCGTGCGAGATCCGACAACCGCTCCAGGTCGTGCCGGAACGCCGTCCGAGCGGCCGTCAACCCGTCGCCGCGCCCGATCCGCCGGCCAGCGCGCATGACGGGTACGAGCAGCGGTTCACGATCCCCCGGGACCTGCTCGCCACGCAATGCCAGGATGTCGTCGAACGCACCCTGACGTCGCCTCCAGACCTGCTTGGGGCCCGGGGCCGTCTCCTTGGCCGGCGAGCGCTTCATCACCGGACGACCCCCGTACTCGACGAGCTTGTAGACGCTGTCGAGGTACGGGGCGTCCGCGGACACGCCCATCTTCGTGCCCACGCCGAACGCATCGATCGGCGCCCCGACCGAGGTGAGGCGTGCGATCTCGTATTCGTCCAGGCTCCCGCTGGCGACGATCCTCGCCGCCGTCAATCCGGCTTCGTCCAGCAGGTGCCGGCTGGCATCCGCGAGCGATGCCAGGTCTCCGCTGTCGAGTCGGATCCCGACCCCGCCCTCCAGGCCGAGTTCCCGGGCCACCTCGATCGCCCGACGGACGCCCTCGAGCGTGTCGAAGGTGTCGACCAGGAACGTCGTCTGCCGGGGGAAGTCGGCGGCGAACGCGCGGAAGGCGTCTGTCTCGGTCGGGAAGGCCTGGATGTAGGAATGCGCCATCGTGCCGACCGTCCGGAGACCGAAACGGCGGGCCGCCTCGACGTTGCTCGTCCCGGCGAACCCGACGATCGAGGCGCATCGCGCCACGCGCATCGCGGTCTCGGGCCCCTGCGTCCGTCGAAACGCGAAGTCGAAGACGCCGCGGTCAGCCGCCGCGTCGACGCAGCGGGCCGCCTTGGATGCGATCGCGGTCTGGAACGTGATCACGTTGAGGAGGTATGTCTCCGCGAGCTGACCTTCCGGGATCGGGGCGGTCACCTCGAGGAGCGGCTCGTCCGCGAAGACGAGGCGACCCTCGGGGATGGCCCACACATCACCGGAGAACCGGAGGTCGGCGAACCGCTCGACCGTCTCCTCGTCGAAGCCCAGGACATCCCGCAGGTACGACAGTTCCCCTGGGTCGAAGCGGAAGTCCTCGAGGAAGTCGAGAGCGTCGTCCAGGCCCGCTGCTACGAGATACCCGCGTGTGCCCGGAAGGCGCCGGATGAAGAGGCTGAATGTCGCCGGTCCGATCATGCCCCGGCGAAGGTAGCTGGCGGCCATGTTCAGTTCGTACAGGTCGGTCGACAGTCCGGACACGGGACATCGCGGAGCGGGGATGGACTCGCCCATGGTCGGCGCGGCCCGCGCGTCTGGCATCCGCCAAACGGCCCGTCGCACGACGACGGAGGGCCTGTCCACAGAACCCGGGCCTATCGGCCCCATCGCATGTCCCTGACGACCCTTTTCTCCTGGCTCGCCAGCGCTGACAATGGACCGGCGTGACCGGCCGTGACCATCCGGATCGGTCGGCCGACAGGTCAGTCGTACGGCACACGAGACCCACGGCCAGGAGGTGTCGCATGGACCCGAACGTCGCCCAGGACGAGCGTACCGACTTCGACATCACCGAGCAGGATCCGGGTTCCACGATGATCTTGACCGAATCGGGGTGGGAGGCCGCCGACTACATCGATCCCGGGGACGACTGGGGCCTGATGCCGGACGGCTCGTATCTCTCCCCGGATGGGGTGATCAGGACCTTTCCACACGGTGGCGTGATCTCGTGACCGACTCACCGACTGCGGCTCGCGCCGTCTGTGCAACGCCGCCGCGCGGTCGTTCCACGGCGCGCTAGGCTAGCCGGCATGAGTGCCATACCTGCCACGTTCCGCGCCTACGTCGCCGAGAAGATCGAAGGTCCCGATGGCATGCCCGCCGTCGCCCGCGGGGTGCGAAGCTTTCCCGAGGCGGAACTTCCGCCGGGCGAGGTCGAGATCCGGGTCGCCTGGTCCAGCGTCAACTACAAGGATGGCCTGGCCACGCGGATCGACGGGAAGGTCGCCCGGATCAGCCCCCTGATCCCGGGGATCGATCTGGCCGGTCAGGTCGTCGCCAGCGACGATCCGGACATCGCCGTGGGCGCCAGTGTCGTGGCGCACGGCTACGAACTGGGTGTGTCCCGGCACGGCGGCTACACCGACTACCAGCGTGTCCCCGCCGGTTGGGTGGTCCCGCTTGCGCCAGGCCTGAGCCCCCGTGACGCCATGGCCATCGGGACTGCCGGCTTCACGGCAGCGATGTCCGTGGTGGCGCTGGAAGAACGCGGACTGACGCCGGACGACGGCCCCGTCCTGGTGACGGGTGCCAGTGGGGGCGTCGGAGGCACCGCGCTCGCGATCCTGGCCGACCGAGGCTACGAGGTGTGGGCGGCCACCGGCAAGCCGGACGAAGCCGCCCGCCTGATGACGCTCGGCGCGACCGGGATCCTGACGAGGGAGGATGTGACGGGCGACGGGCGTCCCCTCGAATCGGAGCGCTGGGCCGGTGCCGTGGATGCGGTCGGCGGCGCCACGTTGCCGTACGTGCTGCGGAGTCTCATGACCGGCGCGGCCGTCGCATCGAGCGGGAACGCCGGCGGCCCGAAGCTCGAGACGACCGTCTTCCCGTTCATCCTCCGCGGCGTCGCGCTCCTGGGCATGGACTCGGTCAACGTCTCGATCGCCCGCCGTCGCCACATCTGGGACCGCCTCGCCACCGACCTGCGTCCGCGAGCCCTCGGCGACCATGTGCACGAGGTGACGCTGGACACCGTGGAGCCTGCGTTGGACGGGATCGTGGCGGGACAGGCTCGTGGTCGGTGGATCGTGCGGATCGCCGACTAGACCGTATCCGGGTCGACGGCGCAGGACCCCCGATCGGTCATCGGATCCTGCCGGTGGCCTGCGCGACGGCGCGCTTGAGCGGTCGCCGGGCATCTTCCCTCGGGTAGTCCGGGAACGGGTGAGCGTCGACCGCGTCATCCAGCGTGATCTCGCCCGTGGCGATCCGACGCCCGAGGTCGGCGACCGCCGCGAGCGACGCGACCTGCGATCGCGCGAAGGCGACGCCGGCGTGGTCGCCGTGGCCGGGGACGACGACGCCTCGATCCGGGTCGATCAGGTCCGCCAGGGCCTGCGCGGTCTGCGGCCAGTCGAGGGGATAGCTGTCGCCGAACGACGGGATGGCGCCGCCCTCGAGCAGGTCGCCCGCCCACACGACGTCCGTGCCGGGGACCGTGATGACCGCGTCGTGGTCGGTGTGGCCGCGTCCGAGGTAGTGCAATCCGACCGCGCGTCCGCCGACCTCGAGCGAGGCTACGTCGTCGAACGTGCGATCGGGAGGATCGATGGCTACCTCGTCGAGGTCAGGCGCGAGCTCCGGGACCTCGCGTGCGATCTCGGGTTTTCGTCGTTGCCCGGTCCGCCGCATGAATGGCACGCATCCGGCCTGACCCCAGATCGTGGCGGGTCGGAAGATCGCGTTGCCGAAGGCGTGATCGAAGTGGCCGTGCGTGTCGATGACGGCCGTGACCGGGTCGCTGGTGAGCTCGCGAAGGTCGGTCAGGATCTCGCGCGCGTGGACGTACGTGGATCGTGTGTCGATGACGAGCGCCTCGCCACGGCCCAGCACGACCCCGATGTTCTGGTCGTAGAACGCGTATCGACGCACGAAGAACCGGTCCCCAAGCTCGACCCAACCGTCTGCGACACCCATGGCCCGGCATGGTAGCGGCACGGACCGGCCGCGGAACGCCTACCCTCACGCCATGCCATCGATCGAGGGCCGAACTACTTGCTCCGACGGCATCGAACTCCTGACGCGCCACTGGCCGGCGGACGAGGTGGAGGCCGGCGGGGCGTGGGCGGGCTCGCCATGGGCCACCGTCCTGCTGGTCCACGGCCTGGCGGAACATTCGGGCCGCTACGAGCACGTGGGCGACCAGCTGGCCGCGTCCGGTCTTGATGTCTATGCGTTCGACCAGCGCGGCAACGGTGGATCCGAGGGCCCGCGCGGCCACGTGGATCGCTGGAGCCAGCTGCACGACGATCTCGCGCAGCGATTGGCCGCGGCTCGCGAGTCGTCCGCCGGGCGGCCCGTCGCCCTGTACGGCCATTCCGTCGGTGGGCTCATCGTCGCCGGATACTGCCTGTCCCCGAGGCCGAAGCCGGATCTGGCCGTCCTGTCGGCCCCGGCGCTGGACTCGACCCTTCCTGCCTGGAAGAAGTCGCTGGCCAGGGCGCTCGCTCGAGTCACACCCGGCATCGACATCCCGAGTGCCATCGATGGCGATACGCTCTCGCGGGATCCATCGGTGGCCACGAGGAAGGCCGGCGACCCGCTGTGCGTGACGACCGGCACCGCGCGTTTCGGCGTCGAGGCGCTCCGCGAGCAAGCCCGGGTTCGCGAGGCGGCCGTCGACGGACTCGGGATCCCGACCCTGATCCTCCACGGGCTCGATGACGCGCTGGTGCCGCACGAAGCGAGCCAGGTGTTCGACTCGGCGCCCGGCGTGGAACGCCGGACCCTCCCCGGCCTTCGCCACGAACTCCACAACGAACCGGAGGGCCCGGAGGTCGTGGACGAGATCGTCGTCTGGCTCCGGGAACAGGTGATGCAGCGTGGTAGGCTGACGGCCTAATCGAATACGCCTCCGGGGAGCGCTTCGAGCGCTGAGAGTGTGGCACGGCCACAGACCCGCGGAACCTGATCCGGTTCGTACCGGCGAAGGAAGCAGGCCCGATCGACCCGCCGGTCGGTCGACTCGTCGACGCCGTCCCCGTGAACCGGAGGCGGCGTTTCGCTTTGCCGATCCCGAGGGCCAGGGCGATTTCGCACCGGAGGACCAACGACATGACCACGATCCATCAGGCCGGCGGTGCGGCGTCCCTGCCGGACACCCGCTGGCGTACCCGCGACATCGTCGTCGCCGCGGTGATCGGCGTCGCGTTCGGCGTCGTCTTCTGGGCGTGGGGTCTGGCCTGGGCCGCACTGGATCCCGTGTTCGCCTTCGCTCCACCGGCCAAGGACCTGCTCTACGCCGTCTGGCTCGTGCCTGCCGTGCTCGCCCCGTACATCATCCGCAAGCCGGGCGCCGCCGTGTTCGCGGAGATGGTGGCGGCCGGCGTGTCAGCTCTGCTCGGCAGCCAGTGGGGCGTGGATACGCTCCTGTCGGGCTTCCTCCAGGGTGCCGCCGCGGAACTGGTCTTCGCCTTCACCCTCTACCGTGTCTGGACGTTTCCCGTGCTCGCCACGGCCGGCGTCGCGAGTGCCCTGGCTGCCTGGCTGCACGACTGGGTCCTGTACTACCCGGAGGTCGATCTGACCGTCCAGCTGGTGCGCGGGGTCGCGATGGCGATCTCGGCCGCCGTCATCGTGGCCGGCGGCACCGTGTTCCTGACCCACTCCCTGCGGCGATCCGGGGTGCTCGAAGGCTTCCCCGACTGAACGCCGTCGCAGCGGGCGCGCCGGTCGCGATCGACGCGCGCGACCTGACCATCACCTACGAGGGCGCCGCTCGCCCCGCCCTCCGGGGAGTGACCGTGCGCGTGCCGCCCGGTGCCTGCCTGCTCGTCGTCGGTCCGTCGGGGAGCGGCAAGAGCACGCTCGGGCTGGCCATCGCCGGGCTCGTGCCGCGCGAGATCCGCTCGTCGATGTCGGGTTCGCTCGCGGTCGACGGTTCCGAGACGCGAGGCCGCGAACCGGCGGACCTAGCTGCCCGGGTCGGGATCGTGTTCCAGGATCCCG
>JAOUEG010000072.1 GCA_029858845.1 Chloroflexota bacterium
CAGCGAGCCCATGTCTCGGCGTACTTCTCCACGACGGCATCGACGCCCGGGTTCTGGAGACCGATCGAGTTGAGCATCCCTGCCGGCGTCTCGGTCACGCGCGGAGTCGGATTGCCGATCCGCGCCCTGAGCGTGGTGCCCTTGCAGCAGATGGCTCCGAGGCGATCGACGTCCACGACGTCGCCGTATTCGATCCCATATCCGAAGGTGCCGGAGGCGACGAGGATCGGGTTGGGCAGGATCAGCCCACGGCCCAGGTCCACCGACAGGTCCACGGACGTGACGACCTGAGGGGCGCCACGGGAGGCCGTCTCGGGGCCTGCCGGGCGCCTGTCAGCGGCGCGAACGCCCGCCGCCGGAGCGCCAACAGGTCGCGCCGCCGGACGGCTCCCCGTGCCCTTGGAGCTCGATGTGTTCGGGGCCGCGGTCACCACGCGCCGTTTGGCCTTCATCAGGGTCTCACCGCCACGCACCGTCCCAGGCCAGCTCCTCGACGGCGAAGACCGGCCCCTCGCGGCAGACCCGCTGCGGGACGCCGTTCGAGCCCATCACGACGCAGCCCAGGCAGGCGCCGACCGCGCAACCCATGTTCTGCTCCATCGAGACCTGCAGGAACGACTTCCGCCGTGCCGCCGGCGACCCGAACGGATCCGCCTTCCCGCCGCCGCGCTTCCTGCCGAGCTTGGCCACGCCAAGGCGCTGGCGCCGACCCTCGGCCTGCCGCGCGAGCGCGGCGAGCATGGCCTGCGGCCCGCAGGCAAATGCCTGGTCGGCCCACGCCTCGTACTCGGGCACGAGATCGGTCACGTATCCGTGATGGCCAAGGGAACCGTCATCGGTCGCGACGACATACTCCAGCTCATCTGGCAGGAGGCTGCTCGGATAGACCTCGCGTGAGCCGGCGGCGCCGAACAGGAGTGTGACCCGTCGACCAGCCCGGATCGCCTCGTCCGCCAGCATCCGAACGCCGGCGATCCCGAGGCCGCCACCGATCAGCAGCAGATGGCGGCTGCGCGGATCCACCTCGAAGGGACGCCCGAGCGGACCGAGCAGATCGATCTCGTCGCCGGGTCGCAGGTGGGTGAACCAGGCCGTGCCACGACCGATGACGCGGAAGTGGATCGTGACGATACCGGTCGCCGGATCGGCGGTGTTCAGCGAGAACGGCCGTCGCAGGACCATGCCCGAGTAATCGCCGGGACGGACGTGGACGAACTGACCAGCCCGCGACCGGGTCGCGATGTCCGGCGCGTGGTAGGCCTGGAGCCACTGGCCCGGCAGGATCTCGCGGCTCTCCACGAGTTCCGCCGCGGCGAGGCGCATGGTCACGCGCTCGGTCGGCCCTCCGCGCCTTCATCCTCATCGTCGCCGTCTTCGGCTTCGTCGTTGCCGTCCTCGGAGCCGCCCGTATCGGACGCCACCTCGTCGTCGGAGTCCTCGTCGTCCGAATCCTCATCGTCCTCGGCATCTCCCTCGAGGGCGCTTGCCTCGGATTCCGGGACGACCGCGGGGAACGCCTCGGCCACGGCGTCGGCGAGATCGCCGAAGACGTCCGTGGGATCGTAGAACTCGACCAGGTCGTCCGGCCCGGTCAGGGAACGCCATTCGCCGTCGGCGTCCTCTGGGATCACCTCCGCACGGAAGCCACCGGAGCCGGAGAGGACGAGCCGTTCGTCATCGTCATCCACGATCACGAGGTCTCCGATCAGGGCGGCGGCCGGTGCCGCCGCCTGCTCGAACTCGTCCAGGATGCGCGACTCGTTGCGCTGGCTCCGCTCCTGGAACTCCAGCGCAAGGTCGTACAGCTGTCGCGCTGCGGCTTCGTCGTCGTCGGGCACCACCGAGGCCGGCTGACCGGCCGCCCATGAGTCGGCCGCTGCCGCGTACGGGTCCTCGCCGAGCCCGACGGTCTCGACGGGCGAGACGCCGGCCGTGTCGAACAGATCGTCGCTGGCCGTGGGCTCCTCGGAAAAGCCAGCCGCCTGGCGGGCAGCCTCGGCGAAGGCCGCGTAGACGTCCGCCGGGTTGTAGAGCTCGACGAGCTCTGCCGCGGATTCGATGACTTCGGTCTCGCTCACCCACTCGCCGGTCTCATCGTCCAGGTAGCGGCTGCGACTCCGGAATGAGATGTCCGGCGCGACGGACAGGTAGTCGGGCTCGTCGTCGATGAGAGTCAGACCCCCGAAGGCCGCGATGCGATCCTTGTGGCGGTCGAGGAATCGACGCATCTGCTCCGTGCTCTGGACGATGAAGTCGGACCGTTCGAGGGCGGCGTCGGCCGCGATCTCTCCGAGCAGGTCGTTGCGGCCCGTATCCATGGTTCGCCTCCGTCTGTCGGGATCGTCGCCGGGTGGCAATGCGTCGCGTCGGATCATGCGGTCATCCGTTCGGTGGTCGGGTCAGGGATGGTATTCCAGGTCCGTCCCCATGCGTTCGCGCAGGAACATCGAGTGATGGCGCTCGAAGATCCACTCGCCGGCTCGGTGGCCCAGGGCACGGGTCGCTTCATCCGCTTCCAGCCTGTCCAGGGTCGCGTAGTCCGGGAGCTCCATGAAGATCACGTTGTCGAAGTCCCATCCGTGAGCGACGTTGTACCAACCGATGAACCTGATCCCGAACTTCTCTTCGTACTCCTTCACCTGGCGCGGGAAGATCGTGCGCATGAAGAACTTGAAGAACGGGTCGCGGCCGCGGCGAACGGAGAAGTAGGTCGCGAGCACGGGCACTGTGCGGGATGCCTCCAGGGAGTGGTTGGGACGAACATATTGTCGCACGGGACCATGGCTCGGGCGCGAGCCAAGGACCGAGGTCCGGGCGCGACGGGGTCGCAGCGCCCTGACGCGAGGGCGGCAGCGCACCGCGCGGCCCCTTCGGTCAGGCGGACGGTCGATCTGGCGGACGCGGCGCGTCAGTGTCCCCGTCCACCGGGTCCCCCTCGTCCTCCAGCTCCCCGACGGTCTTCGTATCGCTCCCCAGCGGGCGGCGCCGGCCGCGACGATCCGCGGCCACGAGACGCAGCAGGAAGATGATCGTCTGGCCGGTCAGCAGCAGCAGCAAGATCACCGTGAACAGGAGGATCGCGCTGACGGTGGGGGGCCAGTTCCAGACGACGCTCAGCGGCGTCAGGACGATGAGCACTACCAGCACGACGACCTGGAACCGGAAGCAGCCGAGGCCGGGACCCCGCTCGGCGTCAAGGTCCTCCCCCTTGTACTGGATCGGTCCGCTCGGGCGCGGTCGGCGCGGGGGCGTCGGGTCGGCCCTGGGATCGAGGGGCGGTGTCGGGTCGGTCACGATGGGCAACGATACGGGAGCGCCGGCTACCCCGCTGGCGACCCCGCACCAGGCGCGTCGGTGGCCAGCCCCGGCACGATCGCGGTGCCGTGGATGGCGAGCAGGTCACCCGGTGCCAGGATGACCTTCCATGACCGCGAGCCGCCACCGACGACGATCCGCTCGCGGTCCATGACCCGCGCATCGATCCAGATCGGCAGGGTGGCGGGCAATCCGAACACCGTCACGCCGCCGATCTCCATCCCGGTGATCTCGCGCGCCGACTCCGAGGCCGCGAACGAAGCCTTGCGGGTGCCGAGGCGTTCGCGGACGACCCGATTGACGTCCAGACGATTCGGAGCGAGGACCACGCAGGCGGCGTAGCGCGGCGGATCCGACTTTCCGATCACGAGGATGGTGTTGGCCGAATCCTCGGGGGCGAAACCGTATGCCGCGCAGAAGGCCGCCGTGTCCGCCAGAGCCGGATCGCAGGCGAAGAGTTCGTAGTCGATGCCCAGCTCGTCCAGGGCGTTGACCAGTCGGTCGCGCCCTTCGGGGTCGTGGGTGGCGAGGTCGATCTTGTCCGTCATTCCCGACAGCCTACGCTCCCGGCGATGCCAGGGCGAGCCACCGCGAACCAGCCGACCGAGTTCAGTGGACCTGCAGCGGTCGAGAGCGAACGCCGGCCGCGGCGCTCCCGGTACCATCGCGCTCGATGACCGACCGACCGCAGTCCCCACACCCGACCTCGCCCGCCGACCTGGACGCCTATCTCGCCCGCTTCGCCTGGCACCCGGAGCCGGAGCTCATCGGATTCCGCGACGAGGGCGCGTCCCGTGAGGCGCTGGCGCGATTGGGCGAGTTGACCTGGTCGGCGGCCCTGGACTTCCTCTACGGGCACTCCATGATCCGGGCGATGGGCGACGGGTCGACCTACGCCGAGGCACGCCGCCGCTACTACGCCTCGCATCCGGCGGGCCCCAGCGATGGTCCACGATCGGCACCATCGACCCCGACCCCGGCCGCCGAGGTCATCGCGGAGTTCGGGTCGCGACTCGCCGGCGGGATGATGAACAGCCAGCACCCACGCCAGTTCGGGTACTTCACGCCGCCCCCGCTGCCGATGTCCATCATGGGCGAGTTGCTGGCACAGATCGCCAACCAGGGCGTGGACGTCTGGCATGCCGGTCCGTTGGCCGCCTTCGTGGAGGAGGAGGTCGTCCGCTGGCTGTGCGATCTCATCGGCTACGACGCGACGTCGTTCGGCCTGCTGACGAGCGGCGGCGTGATGGCGAACTTCATGGCGATGGCCATCGCCCGCGACCTCCACCTCGGGAGGATCCGCGCGCTGCCGTCGCCGCCACGGGGGCGCCATCTCGAGAACGCGCGCGTCTACACGAGCGATCAGACGCACTTCAGCATCGCCCGGGCCCTCGACGAACTCGGGTTCCCGGCCGAGACCCTGGTCGTCCTTCCGGCGGACGTGGAGTTCCGGCTCCGCGGCGACGTGGTGGCCGAGGCCGTGCGGCGGGACCGCGCCGCCGGGCTGGCCCCGTTCGCCATCGCTTCCGTGGCCGGGTCCACCAACACCGGGTCGGTCGACGCTGTCGGCGAGCTTGCGGACGTGGCCGACAAGGAGGACCTGTGGCTCCACGTGGACGCGGCCTACGGCGGGGCGGCGCGACTCTCCGAACGTGACCGGGATCGCGTCCCCGACCTGGACCGTGCCGATTCGGTGACCGTGGACCCGCACAAATGGTTCTTCCAGGCGTACGACATCGGTGGCCTGATGGTCCGCGACGGGGCGACGCTGGCGGCTGTGTTCGGCGGCCGGGCGCCCGAGTACTACCGCGGCGGCGAGAAGCAGGTCGGAGGATCACCGACGCCGAACCCCGGCCGGGAGCCAGGGCCGGTCGACGAGCGTGAAGGCCATGGCGACGACGGCGAACAGCTCAACTTCTACAAGCTTTCATTCGAGGGAACCCGTCGATGGCGGGCGCTCAAGCTCTGGATGACGTGGAAGCATCTGGGGACGAACGGCTTCGGGCGCCTGATCGAGGCCAATGACGACCTGGCCGGCTACCTGGCTGCTTCGTGCCGTGCGTCGGACGACTTCGAGGCCATGCCGGAGAACCCTGACCTCAGCGTCGTCTGCTTTCGTCATCTGCCGGGCGGGCGGACCGCTGCCGCGAACCTTCCGCCTGGCGCGCTGGACGCGCACCAGGACCGCATCCAGGCCGCCCTCGAGGCGTCCGGAGAAGGGTGGCTCACGACGACCCGTCTGCGCGGCGCCACCTGGCTTCGGGCAGGGATCGTGAACTACCTCTCCACCGAAGCGGATATCGACCACCTGCTGGACGTGCTCCGCCGAGCTTGACCCTTCGCCTCCGTGGCGCCAGCGTCACTTGACGTTGTGGAGCATGCCCCCAACGTGTTCGAGCAACTTCCATGCGACATCGGCATCGCCGCGGACGAACGCCCGGAAGTCCCACAGTGTCATGACGAGGCAGCTGAGGTCCGTCACCGCGGTAACGGTCGCCGTCCGCCGGCGGTCGCTGATGAGGGCCACCTCACCGAAGTAGCTGCCGGGTCCGATCTTGCCGACCTCCCGGCCCCCGATGGACACGACACCTTCACCCTCGGCGACGACGAAGAAGCCCACGCCATGATCGTCGCCTTCGCGGACGACGACCGATCCGGCCGGGAACGTCCGCTTGGAGAAATCGCGAGACAGCCGCTGCAATTGCTTCCGGTCCAGCCCGGAGAGCAGCGGCACTTCCGCCAACAGGTCCGCGGTGTCGGTCATGTCGCCTCCTCCTCGAATGCGTGCGAGTCCCCCGATCCGGCATCGGAGCCTCGCCGGCAGCGCCGGTGCGCGCAACTATCGCTCGGAACGGGACCTCGCTGCCAGCCGATCCTGCAGGCGGTACCACTCGCCCACGATGGGAAGGAACCACGGCCGGCCTTCGTAGGGGGCCGGTACGAGCGGGAATCCGAGCTGGGAGAGCGCCGGCGGTCCTTCGCCCGCGAGCCAGGCCCCCACCCGGGTGCCAAGATGGGTCATGAGTGCCACGCCGGTGCCGCAGCAGCCCAGCGCATAGGCCACACCGTCCTTCGTGCGCCCGACATGCGGCATCCGATCAAAGGTGAACCCGACGTTGCCGCCCCACGCGTAGTCGACACGATGTCCGCTCAGCTGCGGGTGGACGCTCAAAAGGCCGCGCCACAGGATCGCCGCGGCCCTGTCGACGGACGTCGGCCGGAATGAGGCGCGCCCGCCGAACACCATCCGGCGGTCAGCCGACACATGCCAGTAGTAGAGGAAGTTCTTCGTGTCGAAGAAGGCCCGCCCCTTCGGCGACAACTCGGCGACCAGGGCGTCCGGCAGGGGTTCCGTGGCGATGATGAACGACCCGATGCCCATGACCCGGCGGCGCAGCGATGGCGCCACCCCGTCCGTGTAGCCGTTGGTGGCGACGAGGACATCCCGGGCCAGGATGGTGCCGCGGGTCGTCTTGACGACGAAGCGACCGTCCGGCTGCCGGCGGATCGAGCGAGCCCGGACGCCCTCGTGAAGGTCCGCCCCGGCGCGGTCGGCCGCCGCGGCGAGTCCGGCAAAGTACCGTCCTGGATGCAGCAGCGCACTGCCCTCCACCACGAGCGCCCCAAAGTAGGCGTCGGTCCCGATCTCCTGGTGGATGTCCTCGCGCGCCACCATGTGCGCTGGTACGCCGACAGCCGCCAGGCCGGCAGCGGAATGCTCGAGCTCGGGGACATGGGATGGCGCATAGGCAAGCTCGACATGGCCGACCTCGCGGAACTCGCAATCGATGCGCTCGTCGTGGATCAGGCTCCGCACGAGCGCATAGGAATCGAGCGTCTCCTGGTACAGCGCTCGGCCGACCTCGGCTCCGTAGCGCCGGACGAGCTGCCCGGGGCCCCACTTGAAGCCCGGGTGAACGATGCCCCCATTGCGGGTCGACGCCCCCCAGCCGAGCTCGTGCGCCTCGAGCACGGTGACCCGCACGCCCCGCCGGGCGAGCTCCCGGGCGGCATTGATCCCGGCGTAGCCGCCACCGATCACGACCACGTCGGCCGTGCTGGGCAGCCGCCGATCGCTCCGGTCCGGGAGCGCCGGCATCGTCGCGCTCCAGAGCGACCCGCGCTCGTAGTCCGGGTTCAGGGTCGTTCCAGCCGATGCAGCCATCGACGCGGAGCCTAGCGGAACGCCGGTGCGGCAGCGCACCGGCAATCGCCATTTCTGGGCCGTTCCACACGCGATCGGCACGTGAATCCGAGGATCACGTCTTGCCCGACCCCGGGGTCGTCGCGCTAGACTTCCTCCACCACCGTGGGAGCAGCGGGCGCCGTCCGGCAGGACGGCCGGCTCCGGCCCCAACCGCCGCGAGATCGCTGCCTCGACGATCGCCACCTCAGCCATCAGTGGAGGACGGCATGAAGCGATCCGGCGCCATCGGCGCACTCCTCACCGCCGCGTTGCTCGCGGCCTCGACCTTCTGGGTCGGGACGGCCGGGGCCGCGATGCCCGCACCCGGTGATCCGACCATCACGC
>JAOUEG010000073.1 GCA_029858845.1 Chloroflexota bacterium
GAGTGGCGAACCGACGGCCGCCGATGCGACCATGATCGTGGACCAGCTCGGCGACGCCGTCGATCTCGTGCTCGACGGAGGACCCGCGCACGGAGGGCCGGCCTCCACGGTCGTTGACTGCACCGGGCCGCGTCCGCTCATCCTGCGGGTCGGAGCGATCCCGGTCGCGCGCGTCGCGGCCATCCTGGACGCGGCTGGTATCGAGCACGACCTCTAGGCATGCCGCCGGCTCGCCCGGTCGCGCGCGCCGCCCGACGCACCATCGCGACCGCAGGCCGACAGGCTGCCGGGCCCGCCGTTCGTGGGAAGATACCGGGCGAGCGTGCCGGGCCCCGGTTCGGACCGGTGAGGGCGGCGCGCGGCGGACAGGAAGGAGTCGGCCGTCCATGACCATCTCCAGCGCGGATCTCGCGACCGAGTCGATCGCCGAGGTCGACCCCGTCCTGTGGGACGCGATGCTCAGTGAGCGGCGGCGTCAGCACGACAAGATCGAGCTCATCGCCAGCGAGAACTACGTATCCGCGGCCGTGATGGAAGCCCAGGGATCGTGGCTGACCAACAAGTACGCGGAAGGCCTGCCCGGCAAGCGCTACTACGGCGGATGCGAGTACGTCGACGTCGCCGAGCGACTCGCCCAGGAGCGGGCCCTGGCGCTCTTCCCTGGTGCCGAGCACGTCAACGTCCAGCCGCACAGTGGCGCGCAGGCCAACATGGCCGCCTACTTCAGCGTGCTGCGGCCGGGCGACCGGATCCTCGGCATGAACCTGGCCCACGGCGGGCACCTGACCCACGGGATGGCGCTCAACTTCAGCGGCAAGCTCTACGAGGTCCACGCCTACGGGGTCCGCAAGGACACGGAGACCATCGACTATGACGCGATGGAGGCGCAGGCCCGGGAGGTCCGCCCCAAGCTCATCGTCGGCGGCGCCAGCGCCTACCCGCGACTGTGGGACTTCGCGCGGATGGCGGACATCGCCCACAGCGTCGGAGCCGTCCTGTTCGTGGACATGGCGCACGTCGCCGGCCTCGTGTCCGCCGACGTGCACCCCAGCCCGTTCCCCCACGCCGACATCGTGACGACGACGACCCACAAGACCCTGCGCGGGCCACGCGGCGGGCTGATCTTCGCGCGCGACGAGCTGGCGCCCGAGCTCGACCCGGCGGACTTCCCCGCTCTCAGGGGTTCGCTGGGAGCGGCCATCGACAAGACGGTCTTCCCGGGTGTCCAGGGCGGTCCGTTGATGCACGTCATCGCGAGCAAGGCGGTGGCGTTCAAGCTGGCCGCCGAGGAGGCCTTTCGCGAGGATCAGCGCCGGACCGTCGCCAACGCCCGGATCCTGGCCGAGACCCTGGCGGATCACGGAGCCCGCGTGGTCTCCGGGGGAACGGACAACCACCTGATCCTGGTCGACGTGACGCCGCTCGGCGTGACCGGCAAGGAGGCCGAGCACCTGCTCGACGAGATCGGCATCACCGTCAACAAGAACGGGATCCCGTTCGATCCGCTGCCGCCCAACACCGCGTCCGGCATCCGGCTCGGGACCCCGGCGACGACGTCCCGGGGGTTCGGCGAGGACGAGATGCGGGTCATCGGCCGGATGATCATCGAGGCCATAGTGACGCGAGGCGACGACGCCGCGCATCGGCGCCTCGCTGCCGAGGTCCGCGAGATCGTCGATCGTTTCCCGGTACCCGGACTGCCGGACGCCTGATGGTCGCTCGCGAGTGACGTTCATCGAGGGGGTCGAGGACAGCATCGGGCCGATCGTCGCCGTCTTCATCGCAGCGGCGCTGATCGCCCTCGTCGCGACCCCGCTGATCCGGCGGGTCGTCACCCACATGGACATCGTGGACCGGCCGGAGGCGCGCCGCGTCAATGTCGCGCCGGTGCCGCGGGCCGGTGGGCTCGCGATCGCCGCGGCGTTCCTGATCGCGGGGGCGATCTTCGTCGCCCTCAACTCCGGCGGCCGCTGGGTGCCTGAGCCGCTGACCATGCAGACGAGCGACCTCGTCGCGCTGTTCCTCGGCGGTGCGGTCGCCGCCGGCGTCGGCGCGGTCGACGACCTCTACGACCTCCGTCCGCGATGGCAGTTCGTCGGACAGCTGGGTTTGGCCGCCCTGGCCATCGTCCTGGGCATCGGCGTCGACATCATCGCGAACCCGTTCGGGAGTGGCGTCATCCGCTTCAGCCCGCTCTTCTCCGTCGGCTTCACGGCCTTCTGGATCATCGGGATGATCAACAGCATCAACTGGATCGACGGGCTGGACGGCCTGTCCTCGGGCATCGCCCTCATCGCTGCCATCACCCTGGGCCTGATCAGCCTCACGACCCAGGTCGGTCAGCCCTTGATCGCGGTCCTGTGCTTCGCGCTCGCCGGGGCCCTGGCCGGTTTCCTGCGCTGGAACTTCCATCCGGCATCCATCTTCGCCGGCACCAGCGGTGTGCAATTCGTCGGCTACACCTTGGCCGTGCTATCGATCCTCGGCTCGGCCAAGGTCGCGGTCGCCCTCCTCGTGCTCGGCGTGCCCATCATCGACACGTTCTGGATCATCGTCCGGCGGGTGGGCCAGGGGCGGTCCCCGTTCGCGGCCGATCGATCGCACATCCACCACCGGCTCCTGGATCTGGGACTGTCGCACCGCGACACGGTGCTCGTCATCTACGGCATCTGCGCGATGCTGGGCCTGATCGCGATGCTCGTATCGGAGGTCACTCAGCTGTACGCCTTCCTGGGGGTATTCGTGGTCTCGGGGCTGATCCTGTTCGGCCCGACCCGTGGAGCGTTCCGACGGCCGGAGGAGCTGGAGGCCGAGGCCTACGACAACGGCGACTGACGACGGCTGACGCGGCCCGGCGCACCGTTCGTGCGCGAACGCACCACGACCGTGCAATCGAACGTTCGCAGGCACGCTCACCGGGTGGTGCGTCGCGACGGACCGGTGCTAGCATCGGCCGGCGAGTCGGTGTGGAGGCCGCTCGACCGGAGGGGCCCCGATGCCCATCGAATTCGTCCTCGTCGCCCTGGTGGCCGTCGCGGTCGTCGTGGTGATCGTCCCGGCTGGTCGCCGATCCGTCGCCACCGCCGTCGATCTCATCGATGGGTCCGTTGGCATGTTCGCCGTCCGCTCGTGGCTGGGGTTGGATACCACGACCGCCCGTCAGCGTCGGATCGACCGGCGCCGGGCTCGCGAGCAAGCTGAGATCAGGCGCCGCATCGGCGCTTCCGACGGCGCCGAGATGGATCCCGCCTCGACGGCACCCAACCGGCTGGTCGTGTCCGGTCGGTCACCGGACGGCGCTCCTCTGTCCCGCATGCCGCCGGCCGGTCCCCTGCGGCGCCGGACCCTCCGGAACGGGATCGTGGCAGCGGTCGTCGTCGTCATCGTCGCCTTCACGGCCGTTCGGGTCGCAGACCAGCCGAGCGGCGATGTCCTTGGGGCCACCGCGACGCCGCGTGAGCGGACCGGCGTCGTGCGCGCATCGTCATCGGTCCCGAGTCCGACGGATCCGGCTGCGGAGCCGGGCGGAGCGTCGGGCGGATCCCCTGGACCGGTCGTCGCGACCGGCGCGGCCGTCGGCGCGCTGGCGCAGCGGCTCACGGGCGATACGGCCGGCGGGGAGACCGTGGACGTCGTGCTGTCGTGGGAGCCGGTTCCGGGCTCAGGCGCAGCGGCGGGCTACGAGCTCGATCGCCAGGTGGATGGTGCTGGCTACGAGCTCGTGGCCGCGCTCGGCCCCGATGTGACGATGCTCGAGCAGACATTGCCGATCGGTGCGACATCGTCCTTCCGGATCCGGGCGATCGGTGCCGACGGGACGTCCGGCGAGACGGCGGCCTGGCCACCCATCACCCCCGGGCGCCATCAGGAGGCGAGCCGGCTCGCGACCCTGCAAGGTGCATGGCGACGCGCCGCCGGACCCAGCCTGTCCGGGGGTCGGGTGGCCTATACCCGGGCCCGATCGGCGTCGGTGGCGTTCCGGTTCCGCGGCACGGACGTGGGCTGGGTCGCCACCCGGACGCCGATGAGCGGTCGCGCCGAGGTCACCATCGATGGGGAGCGGGTCGCCGCGGTCGACCTGGGTGCTCCCTCGGTCCGCTACCGCCAGCTGGTCTTCCGGCAGCACCTCGCGGGCGACACCGAACATCTGCTCGAGATCCGGTCGCTCGGCGGTGGTCGGGTGGACGTGGATGCCTTCGTGGTGCTGCGCTGACCCGGGGATGGCCGCCCGCGATGCGCAGCTGCTACACTACCCGCGCCTTGACAGGTCGCCCATGAGCGAGCCCGGACCGGGTCTCGGGTATCTCGTCCTCTTCACGGAGATCGGTTTCACCCTCCTGGTGACGACGCTGCTAGGCACGCTCGGCGGCTATTGGCTGGACGGGCAACTCGGGACCCTCCCGATCTTCGCGATGGCCGGCTTCCTCGTCGGTGCCGGGACGGGGGCGTACGGGATCTACAAGCTGGTGAGTCGCTTCCTGGCGACGATCGAATGACTGCCGGCCGGACGCCCAGGGGCGACCGGCTCACAAGGGTCCGAGCGCGGCTGGACGCCGCGCTCCTGTGTGTGGAGCGAGCGTGTCGACCGACGAACCCGCCGAGATCGAGAGTCCGACCCCGAAAGGTGGGCGCAGCAGCAAGGTCAACTGGCTGCTGATCATCGGCCTTGCGTTCGTCGGCAACCTGGCGGCCTTCATCCTCGCGCCCCCATTCGACAAGGGAGACCCCGACGCCGAGTGCGCGTACCCGATCTGCTTCATCGAGGGGACACTGGAATTGCCGGCGCCGCACGTCGTCTGGCCGGCTGACCACGCCGCGAGTGGCGATCTGATCGTCTGGGACATCAGCATCTCCAGCACGATCCTCACGATGTGGATCATCTCCGTGCTGGTCATCGTCACGCTCATCGCCATGACCCGGAAGCGGGAGGCGGTGCCAGGCCGCGTGCAGAACGCCATCGAGGCCCTGTACGACGGACTGCAGGGCTTCGCCCTGTCGCTCGGCGGGCCCAAGGCCAAGACCTACGTCCCGCTGTTCGTGACCCTGTTCATCTACATCCTGGTCAGCAACTGGAGCGGCCTGCTGCCGTTCGTCGGCCGGATCGAACTCTTCCGGGCCCCCACCAGCGACGTGAACATCACGATCGGCCTGGCGCTGGTCAGCTTCTCCCTCTTCCATATCGAGGGCGTCCGTGCGCTCGGGTTCGGCGGGTACCTCTCCAAGTTCTTCCCCGTCCGGGAGTTCCGGAACGGGGTGGGCGCCGGGGTCATCGCGATGTTCGTGGGACTGATCGAACTCATGCTCGAGTTCGTCAAGCCGCTCACGCTCTCCATGCGACTCTTCGGCAACATCTACGGCGGCGAGGTGGCGCTCGGCGTCATCCTGGCGCTCACCGTCGCCTTCGTGCCGGTCGCCCTGTACGGCCTGGAGCTCATGCTCAACACGGTCCAGGCCCTCATCTTCAGCGTCCTGACCCTCATGTTCATCCTCGCGGCCATCGAAGGCCATCACGAGGACCACGAGGAGCACCCGCGCGAGCCCGCCGCATCCCCGGTCGGCCCGGACGAATTGGATCAGGCTCTCGCGGCGCACTAGTACCATCCACCAACCACGGTCCCAATGATCCCGAGGCGAGACCCCGGGGAGTAGGAGGAACAGCTCAGCATGGAACTCATCGGCGCAGGCCTCGCCGCTCTCGGCGTCATCGGCCCCGGCATCGGCATCGGCATCCTGGGTGGCCTGTCCTCGAGCGCGATCGGGCGGAACCCCGACGCAGCCGGGCAGATCCGCGGTCTCGCGATCATCCTCGCGGCATTCGCCGAGGGCCTCGGCGTCCTGGCGGTCGTCGTCGGCCTGCTCGCGATCTTCCTCAGCCCGGCCGCGGCCTAGGCGCCCGGGGTAGGACGACATCGTGGAGATCCTGGCCGTTGCCGCCGGCACGGCCGGCGGCGTGGTCGCCCTGACCGCCGAGGGTGAGGGGGCCGCTGGCCTGACGATCAACCTGTTCTGGGTCCTCGTCAGCGCCATCAACTTCCTGATCCTTCTGGCGATCGTCTGGACGTTCGCCTTCAAGCCGCTGGCCAAGACGCTCGACGACCGCAAGGCCGCCATCGAGCAGGGCCTCAAGGACGCCGAGCAGGCCCGGCGCGATCGCGAGAGTGCGGAGGCCGAGCGTGTCGCCGCGCTCTCCGAGGCACGTCGCGAGGCGAACGAGATCCTGGCGCGAGCCCAGAAGGTGGCCCAGGAGAGCCGCGACGCGGACATCGCCGCGACGCGGGACGAGCTCGAGCGGATGCGCGTCCGTGCGGCTGCCGAGATCGACGCCGAGAAGACCCGCGCCATCGCGGACCTCCGCGGCGAGGTCGCCGACCTCGCCCTGGCGGCGGCAGGCAGAGTCGTGGGCGAAACGATGTCGGATGAGCGTCAGCGGCGCCTCGTCCAGGAGTTCCTGGCGACATCCGGCAGCAGCGGCGACCGGGGAGCCTGACGTGGCCCGACGGGACACCGCGGCGCGCCGGTACGCGGAGGCGGCCTTCGAGGTCGCCATGCGCGACGGCACGGTCGAGGTCTGGCGCCGCGAGCTGGCCGAGGCCGCCGCGGTCCTCGCCGAGCCGGGCCTCGCCCGGGTCCTGGCGAACCCCGCGATCCCGATGGAGCTCCGCAGCGAGATGGTCGGCGATGCCGTCGGTCGGCCGGTCGAAGGGTCGTCGGTCGACGTCATCGGCCAGCTGCTCGAGCGCATCGGACGCCTGGCGGCGGATCGCACCCTGCCCTTGTCGTCCAGGCTCGAGCTGGCCGTCGCGGCCATCAGCCATAGCGTCAGCCGTCCCGTCCTCAACCTCATCACGCTCCTGGTGCGCCGGGGTCGGATCGAACTGCTGCCCCAGGTGGCGCAGGCATTCGCCCGACTGGACGATGCACGTCAGGAGATCACCCACGCCACCGTCACCAGCGCCGCACCGCTCACGCCGGACGAGGTCCAGGCACTCACCCAACGGCTCGAACAGTCCAGCGGCGGTCGCATCTCCCTCGATGTCCAGGTCGACCCGAGCTTGCTCGGCGGCCTCGTCGTGAGGGTCGGCGATCGCCTGATCGACGGGAGCGTCCGGGGTCGCCTCGAGCGCCTGCGGAATCAGCTCACCACGGGCGCCCTCTAGGAGACCTTCGACTCATGGCCATCCGATCCGACGAGATCACCAGCATCATCAAGTCCGCCATCGACTCATTCGATTCGGGGGCGGAGACGCGCAGCGTCGGCACCGTCGTCGAAGTCGGTGACGGCATCGCCCAGATCTACGGGCTCGACGGCGCACTCGCCTCGGAGATGCTCGAGTTCCCGGGCGGGGTCATGGGGATGGCCCTGAACCTCGAGGAGGAGACCGTCGGTGCGGTCCTCCTCGGCAACGCCACCGCGATCAAGGAAGGCGACACCGTCAAGACGACCGGTCGTGTCGTCGAGGTCCCCGTCGGACAGGCCATGCTCGGTCGCGTCGTGGACGCGCTCGGTCGGCCGCTGGACGACAAGGGCCCCATCGCCACCACGGCGACTCGTCCGGTCGAGCGGATCGCCCCCGGCGTCATCGTGCGCAAGTCGGTGGACACGCCGGTCCAGACCGGCATCAAGGCGATCGATGCGCTCATCCCGATCGGCCGCGGCCAGCGCGAGCTGATCATCGGCGACCGCCAGACCGGCAAGACCGCCATCGCCATCGACACGATCATCAACCAGAAGGGCAAGGGTCTCGTCTGCATCTACGTGGCGATCGGCCAGAAGCTGTCGACG
>JAOUEG010000074.1 GCA_029858845.1 Chloroflexota bacterium
TCGATCTCGACCCGCTGCCACCGGGTCACCACCGACACGGCGACGAGGTCCATGCGGACGGCCACGCGCATCCCCACCACCGATCCGAAGCGGGCGAGCGGCCGACGACGGGCATCGTCGGGGGTGGTGCGGTCGGCGCGGCTCTCGGCGTCGCGCTCACCCGTGCTGGATGGCCGATCCAAGCGGTGGCTACTCGCGATCCAGGGCGCCGCGCGCGATTCTCGGCCCTCGTCGACGGAGCGCGTGCCTTCGCTGAGCCGCAGTCGCTGATCGAGGAGGTGGAACTGATCATCCTCGCCATCCCGGACGACGCGATCGCCCCTCTGGCGGCGACCCTCAGGATGTACAGCGGCCAGGCGATGGTCCACACGAGCGGGTCGCTGGGCGCCGAGGTGTTGACACCGGCGATGGCCGCCGGCACCCAGGTTGGTGCCTTCCATCCACTCGTCGCCTTCGCGGATATGGAACGGGCCATCGCGGCCCTTCGCGGAGCGACGATCGCCATCGAGGGCGACGATCAGCTGGCGGCGCTCCTCGCCGAGATGGCCGAATTGCTCGGGGCCACGCCCGTCCGCCTCGCCCCCGGTTCCAAGGCGGCGTATCACGCAGCGGCTGTCCTGGCGGCGGGCGGCTTCGTCGCCCTCCTCGATGCGATCGCGGAGCTGGGTCGCGTCGCCGGGCTGGATGAGGCCGGGGCGCTGGCCATCTACGGTCCGCTGATCGAGGGCACGTTGGGGAACGCGCGGGCGCTTGGGATCCGCTCCGCGCTGACGGGACCCATGACCCGGGGCGACGTCGGGACGCTGCGCGCCCATCTCGCTGCGCTGGGCGAGTACGCACCCGGAGTGATGGATCTGTATGTCGCCGCCGCGCGGCGCGAGCTGGACTTGGCCAGCCAACGGGGCACGCTCGCACCGGAGACTGTCGAGGCGATGTCCGAGACGCTCGCGACGGCCCTTGCAAGGCACCTCTGACGCGGTACCATTGGGGCCCATGGGACACAGCATCGCGGCCAAGTACGCAGCACGGCCGGAGGCCAGATTCGTCCGCCCGTCCAGCCGCGCGCGCGAGCGCCGACTGGGTCTCGGAGCGCCGTGCTCCTTCTTCGCGGCGAGCGAGCGAGCCACCGAGCTGCACGGCGCACCGCTCAGCGCGGTAGCCCGACTGCGCGCCGGCTGGCACGGCCCCACGGCCGCCCGCCCATCCGTCCGTGGTGGACGACCGCGCCCACTCGTCCAGATGCATTGGGCCCGATCCGGCCTGTCCGGAGCAGGTCGGCGACCACGCGCCGCCACGGCGCCGTGGCACGCCTGAGGAGCGCCACCGCGACCTCCGCGGGCGGCATCGTCGTTCGACGCGAAGGTGGGCGCACGCAGCTGGTCGTCGGCAGCCGTCGACGGGAACGCGATGCCATCACCTGGACCTTGCCGAAGGGGACGCCCGAGCGCGGTGAGAGCCTGGAACAGACGGCCCTTCGAGAGGTCGGGGAGGAGACCGGTCTGCAGGTCAGGATCATCCGCCCCCTGGACGACATCGAGTACTGGTTCGTCCAGTCCGGCAAGCGGATCCACAAGACGGTGCATTACTACCTGATGGAGGCGATCGGCGGCGATCTCGGGCGCCACGATCGCGAGTTCGAGCAGGTTCGCTGGATCCCGTTCGACGACGCCCGCTCCATCCTGACGTTCGAGACCGAACGGACGCTCGTGGCCCAGGCTGAGGATGCCCTGGGTGCAGCGATCCCCGGCGACGGAGCGGCTCACGCGAGTCCTGGATCCCCAGCGTGACGGACGAGGAGGCCGCGACACCAGTGGTTCAGAAGACGCCGCTCGCGTCGCGTCACGACTCCCTCGGCGCGCGCATGATCGATTTCGCGGGTTGGCTCATGCCGGTCCAATACAGCTCCATCCTCGAGGAGCACCGGGCGGTCCGCGAGCGGGTCGGCCTGTTCGATCTGTCACACATGGGCGAACTGTCGGTGGAGGGCGTGACCGCCGGAGATGCTCTGGCGGCCGCTGTCGTGTCAAACCCCCCGGACCTCGCCGTCGGGCGAGCGCACTACTCGATGATCTGCGCCCCGGACGGTGGGATCCTGGACGACCTCATCATCTATCGACTGGCTCCGGACCGGTTCATGGTCGTCGCCAACGCCGGCAACGCGGTCGTCGTGTCCGATGCGCTGGCCGAGCGCCTGACCGGATCGCGGGCCGTCCTCGACGATCAGTCGCTTGCGACCGGCCTCGTGGCGGTCCAGGGTCCGCGATCGGTTGACGTGCTCGGGCCCCATACGGACGTGGACCTCGCCTCACTGCGCTACTACGGTGTCGCGGAGGGTCGCGTGGCCGGTATCCCGGTGTTGGTGGGACGTACCGGCTACACCGGCGAGGACGGGTTCGAAGTCTTCGTGGCGAAAGAGCGAACGGCCGAAGTGTGGGACACCCTGCTCGCGGCGGTGGATTCGTTCGACGGCCTGCCGGTGGGTCTGGGAGCGCGCGACACCCTGCGACTCGAGGCGGGCATGCCGCTGTACGGGAACGAGTTGGATCGC
The DNA here is from genome assembly GCA_029858845.1 of Chloroflexota bacterium. Taxonomy (GTDB): domain Bacteria; phylum Chloroflexota; class Limnocylindria; order Limnocylindrales; family CSP1-4; genus SPCO01. Next base: position 2,549 of record JAOUEG010000074.1, read on the forward strand.
ACCACCACGCCGTACGACGCCGGCCTTGGACGCACCGTCAAGCTGGGCAAGCCTGGCGGCTTCGTCGGTCGCGCGGCGCTCGAGAAAGTCAACGCCGAGGGGCCCAAGCGACGTCTGGTGGGGCTCGTCGTCGAAGGCCGCGGGATCGCCCGACACGGATACTCCGTCTACGCCGGCCAGCGCAAGACGGGCGTCGTGACCAGCGGCACCCAGTCCCCGACTCTCGGCGTCCCGATCGCGATGGCGTATGTGGCGCCCGCGGACGGCGAGCCCGACACGAGGCTGGACATCGAGATCCGCGATGCGCGCGTCCCCGCGCGGGTCGTGCCCTTGCCGTTCTATCGGAGGAGTAGCTGACGTGAGCGTACCCACGGATCTGCGCTATACCCGGGACCACGAGTGGGTCCGCATCGATGGTGACGAGGCGACCGTCGGGATCACCCAGTACGCAGCGGACCAGCTGGGCGACATCGTCTTCGTCGAGTTGCCCGACGCCGGCCGGACGCTCGAGACCGCCAAGTCGTTCGGGGTGGTGGAGTCGGTGAAGGCGGTCAGCGACCTGTTCGCCCCGGTCGGCGGCGAAGTGGTGGCCACCAACGACGCGCTCTCGTCCGGTCCCGAGCTCGTGAACAGCGATCCGTACGGTGAGGGCTGGATGGTGCGGATCCGCGTCGAGGAGGCAGCCGACCTGAACGACCTGCTGGACGCCGAGGCGTACGACGCCCTCGTCGCGGCCGGCTGACGGAAGCTTCCATGCCGTACGGTCCCCACACGTCGGCCGATCGTGAGCGGATGCTCGCCGCGATCGGTATCGACTCCATCGACGATCTGTTCGCCGACATCCCCGAAGCCCTGCGTGCGTCCCCGCTGGACCTCCCGCCGCCACAACCCGAACTGGAGCTGGCCTCGCGGCTGACCCAGCTCGCGGCTCGCAACCGCACGGACCTCGTGTCGTTCCTCGGGGCGGGTGTGTACCGCCATTGGAGCCCGCCGGCAGTGGATCAGCTGCTCCTGCGGGGCGAGTGGTACACGGCGTATACCCCGTACCAGCCGGAGGTGAGCCAGGGCACCCTCCAGTCGATCTACGAATACGAGTCGCTCATGGCCGAACTCGTGGACCTCGATGTCGTCTCGGCCTCTCACTACGATGGGGCCGCGGCCACGGCCGAGGCGGCGCTGATGACCTGTCGCGCGACCCGGCGTGAGCGCGTCCTCATCAGCCGTGGCGTCCACCCGCAGTACCGGGCGACCGTGGCGACGTATTTCGAAGGTGGCCTCCAGCTCGACGAGATCCCGCTGGTAGCGGAGGGTGCCGCCGCCGGTACCACGGACCTCGACGCCCTCGAAGCGATGCTCGCCGACCCTGCGAATCCGGTCGCCGGCGTGGTCGCTGCCAACCCCGATTTCCTCGGCCTGCTCGAGCCGATGCCCAGGATCGCCGAGCTGGCCCACGCGGCCGGCGCTCTCTTCGTCGCCGTGGTCGAGCCCGTCTCGCTGGCCGTCCTCGCACCCCCAGGCTCCTACGGGGCGGACATCGCGGCGGGTGAGGGGCAGCCTCTCGGGATCGCGCCACAATACGGTGGTCCGTTCCTCGGCATCCTTGCCGCCACGGAAGCGCTCACCCGCCAGATCCCGGGCCGTCTCGTGGGCATGACCACAGACCTGGACGGGCAGCGTGCCTTCGTGATGACGATGCGGGCCCGCGAACAGGACATCCGTCGTGACAAGGCGGCCAGTAACATCTGCACGAACCAGGCGCTGCTGGCGCTGGCGGCCTCCATCTATCTTGCGACGATAGGACCGCACGGCCTGCGCGACGTGGCGGCGATGGGCGCCGCCCGGGCTGCGGAGCTCGAGTCGTCGCTCGCCGCGATCGGCGTCCGGCGCGTTCATGCCGGACCCTACCTGAATGAGTTCGCTGTCGGGGTCCGGGATGCCCGGGCCGTCCACCGGCGCCTCCTGGATCGCGGCTTCCTCGCGGGACTCGCACTCGCTGATGCTGAACCCGACGACCCGACGCTGGCGGACGCGCTGCTGCTGTGTGCCACGGAGGTCACGACCTCGGCCGACATCGCAGCCTTCGTCGCGGCGCTGGAGGAGACCATGAAGGAGTCGGCGCCACCGCTCGTCACCGCCGCGGAAGGAGGGCCGCGATGAGCGTCACCGGGCCGCGTCTCCAGCCCACGATCTTCGAGCTCGGCCGAGACGGCCGCGGCGGTGGCAAGATCCCGCACCCGCCCGCCGATGCCCTCGACCGTCTGCCCGCCGATGCCCGCCGGTCCAGGCCGCCGGCCATCCCGGCGATGAACGAGCCGGACGTGGTGCGGCACTACGTGAACCTGAGCCAGCTCAACTTCGCGGTCGACACGGGGTTCTACCCGCTCGGCTCCTGCACGATGAAGTTCAATCCCAAGCTCAATGAATGGGCGGCCCGCCTGAGCGGATTCGCCGACCTCCACCCGATGGCTCCGGACGAGGTCGCCCAGGGCACCCTCGAGCTGCTGTGGGAGTTGGAGGAGGCGCTCGCCGAGATCTCGGGCATGCAGGCGGTCACCCTTCAACCCGCCGCGGGCGCCCAGGGCGAACTCACCGGCATCCTGATGATCCGCGCCTACCACTCGGAGCGCGGGGACACCGGCCGCACCGAGGTCCTGGTGCCGGACTCCAGCCACGGCACGAACCCGGCCACGGCTTCGATGGCCGGGTACACGACGATCACGATCCCGTCCGCGTCGGACGGCGGCGTGGACGTCGATGCCTTCACGGCGGCGCTCGGGCCTCGGACGGCTGCCGTCATGATCACCAACCCGTCCACCGTGGGACTGTTCGAATCACGCATCGGGGAGTTGTTGGAGGCGGTCCATGCGGCCGGTGCGCTCGCCTACATGGACGGGGCCAACCTCAACGCGATCATGGGACGGTTCAAGCCCGGCGAGGCCGGGTTCGACGTCATGCACTTCAACGTCCACAAGACGTTCAGCACGCCGCACGGCGGCGGTGGCCCCGGCGCCGGGCCGGTTGGCGTGGGGGACCACCTCCTGCCGTACCTGCCGACGCCGCGTGTCCTGCGAGCGGACGACGGCGGGTATCGCCTCGAGCGGCCGGACGAGCGGCCGCGATCCATCGGTCGCATGCGGAGCTTCGTCGGCAATACGGGCGTCCTCGTGCGCGCGTATGCGTATATCCGGGCTCATGGCGCCGCGGGGCTCCGCGAGGTCAGCGACGACGCCGTCCTGGCCGCCAACTACCTGAAGCACCGGCTGGCCGATGCCTATGACATCCCGTTCGACCGACCATGCAAGCACGAATTCGTCGCATCGGCCGCGACCATCAAGCGCGAGACCGGCGTACGGACCCTGGACATCGCCAAGCGCCTCATCGACTTCGGGTTCCATCCCCCCACGATCTACTTCCCGCTGATCGTCGAGGAGGGGATGCTCATCGAGCCGACCGAGACCGAGTCGGTTGAGACGCTCGACGCCTTCGCGGACACGCTCATCGCCATCGCGGGGGAAGCCGCAAGCGATCCCGAGCTCGTCCGATCGGCCCCCCACACGGCGCCCGTGAAGCGGCTGGACGAGGCGACGGCAGCGCGTCACCCCAACCTGCGATGGAGGCCCATGGCCGGCGCGGAGACGCCATGCCCGGACTGATCGCCACTCCGCGAAGGCCGACGACCGAACGGTCGTTAGGTCCGTGGTTGACAGGCCGTGAGGGGCTGTGGATAGTACCGGCAGCGCACCGACCCGAACCGTGCCGCCGTCGCCGTACGCCCGAGACCGAATCGAGTTGGGAGGCTCGAAGCGGCGCCGAGGGCAAATCCGGCCCGGCATTCCGGGCTACGGATCCGGACCGGAGCAATGGGAGACACCGGGTTTCCACCCGTTTGGAGGACAGTTGATGCACAAGCGACTCTTTGGTCTGCTCGCCAGCGCCGCGATCATCGTGGCGGCCTGTGGCGGCGCGACCAGCAGTTCCGCACCGCCGGCCTCGGCCGAGCCGGGCGCTTCGAGCGAGCCTTCGGCTCCGCCCGAAGGCGGCCTCGACGCCGAGCAGATCCTGTACGTCGACATCGCCGGCGAGCCGCCGACGCTCGACCCGAACACGGCGCAGGACTCGAACTCACTGTCGGTCCTCCGCGCGCTCCATCGTCCGCTCGTCTACATCGACAAGGACCTCAAGGTCGTCCCGGCCCTGGCCGAGTCGTATGACGTGTCGCCGGACGCGCAGACCCTGACCTTCACCCTTCGCGACGCGAAGTACAGCAACGGCGAGCAGATCGTCGCGGGCGACCTCGTCTACAGCTGGCGGCGTCTGGTCGATCCGCGCACCGCGGCCCCGTACTCCTACGTGATGGCCGAAGTCGCCGGTGGGCCCGAGCTGCTGGCCATGGCCGGCGCCGAACCGCTCCCGTCGGATGCGGAGATCGATGCCGCGCTCCAGAACCTGGGCGTCGCAGCGCCGGACGACAAGACCTTCGTGGTCACGTTGAACACGCCCGCGACCTACTTCCTGAGCGCGATGACCCTGTGGGTCGGCGTGCCGATCCAGGAGAAGTGGATCACGTCCGAGGGCGCGACCGAAGCGGCGAACTACGTCAGCTCCGGCCCGTTCGTGCTGGACACCTGGAGCCACAACAGCGAGATCATCCTCAAGCCGAACCCGAACTGGTACGGCGATGTCAAGCCGACCCTGACCGAGATCCACATGTCCATGTCGCCGGAGCCGGCGCAGGCCATGGCCGCCTACGAGGCGGGCGAGATCGACATGCTCCTGCCGGTTCCGTCTGAGGACGTCCTGCGGGTCAAGGGCGATCCGGTCCTCTCGACCGAGTACTCGGACGAGAGCAGCCTCTCGATCACGTACTACAACTACAACAACGGGACGGACCCGTCCGGCGAGGGGACCCTTGCCCGCTGCGCGGACGGCCCCAAGGTCTGCCCGACCATGAACAAGAACTTCCGCGCGGCGCTTACCCAGGCGATCGACAAGGTCGCGTTCCAGAACGCCACCTTCGCCGGAGTCGGGCGCGTCGCCGGCACGATGGTCATGCCGGGCATCCCGGGAGCACTCCCGGACTACGAGCCCTATCCGTTCGACCTGACCGCCGCCAAGGCGAGCATGGATCTGGCACTCTCGGAGATCGGCGTCGCCAGCGCGGCTGAGCTCCCGGTCCTGAAGTTCGGCTTCAACTCCGGTTCCGGCCACGAGCCTCGAGTCGC
>JAOUEG010000075.1 GCA_029858845.1 Chloroflexota bacterium
GAAGGTGGACGTGGACAGCGAGGTGGTCCGGTTCCCGCCCGACCTGGTGCGTCGCGCCGTCGCGAGCGCTCCGCGCTATTTCACGATGGGCGCCCGCGCATCCGGATATGACCTCCACCTCCAGGATGGGGTGACCTGGTTCACCACCGACGGATGCGGGATCGCCACGATCGACTTCGACACGCGCGAGCAGCGCGTGTCGCGCAAGAGCGATGTCGGAGAGATGGCTCGCGTCGCGGACTACCTGCCCTCCATCGGGTTCTACTGGCCGATGGTCAGCGCGCAGGACCACGGCCTGACCGCACCACTGCACGAGTTGGATGCCTCGTTCAACAACACGGTCAAGCACGTGCAGTCGGAGACGGTCATGGGCGCCGTACCGGCGCGCTACGCCATCGAGATGGCGACCGTCATCGCCGGCAGCGGTGCGGCGCTCCGCGAGCGACCACCGTTCTCGGACGTCATCTGCACGATCGCGCCACTCGTCCAGGATCACGCCGGGATCGAAGCCGCCCTCGTGCTCGCAAAAGCCGGTATCCCGGTCGGGTTCCTCGCCATGCCGACGCTCGGCACGACGGCTCCGGCGACCCTGGCCGGTGCTCTTGCCGTCGGCGATGCCGAGGTCATCAGTGGGGTCGTGCTGCTCCAGCTGGCCTACCCGGGCGCCCCGGTCTTCCACTCGATCATGCACGCCTGGGCCGACCCTCGGGACGGCAGCTACGTGTCCTACTCGGTGGACAGCCGGACACGCTACGCCCCGGTCGAGATGGCCCACCACTGGGGCCTGCCGTCGCTCGGCGCCTGCTACGGCACGGACGCGGCTGTCGCCGGCACATGGCAGGCCGCGGCCGAAGTCGGGCTCGATCCCGTCCTGGCAGGGCTCACGTCACCCGAGATCGTCACCGGGATGGGACTCAACCGCACCTACACCCTGCTCTATCCCGAGGGCCTCATCCTCGACGACGACATCTACCAGCGGGCCCGGCACGCGCTCATGGCCCTCGACCTGGACGATGAGACGCTCGCCCTCGACGTCGTCGCCGCGGTCGGTCCCGGCGGGCACTACCTGGCGGAACGCCATACGCGAGCCCACATGCCGACAGCCCTGCGCCGCGGTCTGCCCCATGAACCAGCCGATCACGGAAGCTACCGCGACCCGGTCGAAGCCGCTCGCGACCGGGTGGCGTGGATCCGGGCGAATCATCATCCGGAGCCTCTCGAGGCTCAGCAACAGGCCGAGCTGGCGAGGATCCTCGCGGCAGCCGACAAGGAGATCACCTGATGGCCAGTTCGAGAGACACCCGCACGGCCACCGCCGTGAGCACCGCGGGACCCGCCTCGAGCGAGACCCCGCCCCTGGAGCCCATCCGATCGCGGCGGCGAGTTCGCTTCCTTGACGACGACCAACTGGATCGGCTCCAGGATGGGACCCTCCGGATCCTCGAGGAGGTCGGAGTCAGGTTCCCGTCCGACACCGCACTCGACATCCTCGGCGATCACGGAGCCATGGTCGATCGGGATTCTCAGATCGTCCGCTTCCCTCGCGATCTTGTCCGTCGAGCGCTGTCGGTCGCGCCGCGCACGTTCACGATGGCGGCTCGAGACCCTCGCTTCGACCTCCAACTGGAGGATGGAGTCAGCTACTTCACGACGGACGGGTGCGGTGTCGCGACGATCGACTGGGACACCCGCCAGCAGCGGGCGTCCCGCAAGAGCGACATCGCCGAGATGGCACGGATCGTGGACTACCTTCCGTCGATCGGGTTCATGTGGCCCACGGTCAGCGCCCAGGACCGCGGGCGGACCTCCCAACTGCACGAGATCGATGCCGCCTACAACAACACGGTCAAACACTTCCAGGCAATGGTCATGGGAGCCGAGCCGGCGCGGCGCGCCATCGAGATGGCGACCGTGCTGGCGGGCAGCGGCGAGGCGCTTCGAGCGCGGCCCATGCTGTCGGACCTCATCTGCTCGATCGCCCCACTGGCGCAGGACCACGAGGGGCTGGAGGCCGCCCTGGTGTTCGCCGAGGCCGGGATCCCGGTCGGCTTCCTGGCGATGCCGACGCTCGGCACGACCGCGCCGGCGACATCGGCGGGCGCCCTCGTCGTCGGCGACGCCGAGGTCATCTCAGGGATCGTCCTCCTGCAACTGGCCTACCCGGGCGCCCCGGTCTTCCACTCGATCATGAAGGCGTGGGCGGACCCCCGCAACGGCAACTACGTCGGGTACTCCCTCGACAACCGTGCCCGCTACGCACCCGTGGAGATGGCGCACCATTGGGGCCTTCCCTCGATGGCGGCCTGCTTCGGCACGGACTCACCGACCGCCGGCACCTGGCAGGCGGGGGTCGAGGTAGCTCTGGATCCGTTCCTCGGGGGCCTGGCCGGACCGGAGCTGGTCACGGGGCTCGGCCTCGACCGGACCTACACCCTGCTCTACCCGGAGGCGATCATCCTCGACGACGACGTCTACCAGCGAGCCCTGCACGCCCTGCTGGCCGAGGACGTCTCTGACGAGGCGCTGGCCCTCGACGTCATCGCGAACGTGGGACCGGGGGGACACTTCCTGGCCGAGCGACATACCCGGATCCACATGCGGACGTCGCTCAAGCGTGGACTGACCCACGAGCTCGCGCCGGAAGGCGGCTATCGCGACCCGGTGGAGGTGGCGCGCGAGCGCGTCGCCTGGATCCGGGAGAATCACCGCCCGGAACCGTTGGATCCGCACAAGGCTGCCGAGCTGACCCGGATCCTGTCGGCAGCGGACCGCGACCTGGGAGGCGCCGGATGAGCGGATCCACGCCGCCGCTGGCCCCGATCCGGCCGGCGCGACACGCCCGCTTCCTCGATGATGGCCAGCTCGCCGACCTTCGGTCCGCGACGCTGGAGCTCCTCGACGAGGTCGGCGTCCACTGCCCGTCGAGGCAGGTCCGGGCGCTCTACGCGGACCACGGTGCGATGGTCGACGAGGCACGCGAGGTGGTCCGCCTGCCGCCGGACCTGGTGACCCGGGCCATGGCCCAGGCACCGCGCGGGTACGTCATGGGCGCCCGCGACCCCGAATTCGACCTCGTGCTGGACGGGACTGCCTTCCACGTCGCGACGGACGGGTGCGGGATCGAGGTCCTGGACCCGGTGGTCGGCCGACGCTCATCGAACGCTGCCGACGTGGGAACGGCCGCGCGCCTCGCCGACGCGCTGCCCGCCGTCGGGTTCTACTGGCCGATGCTGAGCGCCCGGGACCACCCCCGCACGGCGCCGCTGCACGAGCTGCTGGCCTCGTACGCCAACACGGTCAAGCACGTGCAGACCGAGACGCTCATGGGGGCGGCGCCGGCGCGCTCCGCCGTCGAGATGGCGCGGGTCATCGCCGGGGACGACGTCACGCTTCGCACCCGGCCGCCCCTGTCGGCGCTCGTCTGCACGATCGCCCCGCTGGCCCAGGACGCGGATGGGATGGAGGGGGCCCTGGTCCTGGCCGAGGCCGGGATCCCTGTCGGGTTCATGTCCATGGCGACGGCGGGCACGACCGGACCGGCGACGGTCCCCGGCACGGTCGCGGCCGGCGATGCTGAGATCGTCGCAGCGCTGACCCTGGTCCAGCTCGTCCATCCGGGTGCGCCGGTCTTCCACTCGCTCATGACCGGGATGATGGACCCCCACACGGGGGCCTATCTTGCGACCCCCTGGGAAGGCGAGATCGCCTATGTCGTCGGCGTGGAACTCGCCCACGCCTGGGGGGTCCCGACGCTGGCCGGCGTCTTCGGCACCGATGCCCGCACGCCCGGCTGGCAGGCCGCTGCCGAGGCCGGCGTGGCGCTGACCCTGTCCGCCATGGCCGGCGCGGAGACCGGGAGTGGGATGGGCCTCCTCGAGTCGTGCATGCTCTTCACGCCGGAACAGCTGGTCCTGGACGCCGATCTCCACGAGCGTGTTCGGTGCACGCTGGCTGCCTTCGACACGAGTCGCGAGGCGCTCGCCCTCGACGTCGTCAAGGCGGTCGGGCCGAACGGACACTTCCTGTACGAGCGGCACACCCGGGACGAGATCCGACGCCGCCGGTTCTCGCCGCTGACCGGCCGCACCGCTGCGGACGGGAGTCCGATCGAGCCGGTTGAGGTCGCCCGAGCTGAGGCCGCGCGGATCCTGGCGGAGCACCGACCGGAACCGCTGGACGACGCACAGGGGCGCGAGCTCGCCCGGATCGTCGCGGCAGCGGACCGGGAAGCGGAGACCGTGCAGGCGGCGGTCGGCCGGTGACGACGACCATCGAGGTCCTGACCCCTGCCCGCCGAGTCGAGGTGCACGAGCGAGCGATGGCGGTACTGGCCAGGACCGGCCTCCGCGTCGAGTCCGATCGCGCTCGCGAGATCCTCGGTTCGGCCGGAGCCACGGTCGATGAGGGCGAGCACCGTGTCCGATTGCCACGGGCGGTCGTGGAACACGCCCTGGCGCTCGCCCCGCGGACGTTCACCCTCGGCGGGCGCCGGCCGGGCTGGACGCTACCGCTCGACGGCACCGACTGTCGTCTCGTGGCCGACGGAGAAGCGCTCCAGACCCTGGACGCAGAGACGGCCACGCGACGGCTGGCCACCGCGTCGGACTGGGAGCGATCGACCGATCTCCTCGACGCCATCGAAGAGATCGGCGTCTACTGGCGGATGGTCGACTTCGAGGGCGCCGAGGCGCCGCCGGGAGCATCGGTCAGGGGCTGGGTCGGCGCGTTCGCGCGCTTCTCCCGGCACATCCAGGATTCCGCCGCCGACGCCGCGGATGCCGCCTGGCTGCTGGAGGTTCTCGACGTGGTCTTCGGGGGACGCGACGAGGTCCGTCGGCGGCGCCCGTTCTCGTTCCTGATCTGCCCGCTGACGCCGCTCGTCCTTGAGGGCCCCTACACGGACGCCTGGCTGGCGACGGCGGACTGGGGACTCCCGGTGGCCGCGATGCCGATGCCGATGATGGGCCTGACCGCGCCCGTCGGGCTTCTGTCCACGACGGTGCTGGGCACGGCGGAAACCCTCGCGACGCTGTGCCTGATCCAGGCGGCGGCTCCCGGCACGCCGTTCATCTTCGCTCCGGCACTCGCCGTCATGGAGCCACGTACCGGTCGCTTCGCCGGGGGCGCGGTCGAGCATGCTCTCCTTGGGGCCGCGGCAACGGAGATGGCCCGTTTCTACGGCCTGCCGGCAGAAGCATCGACAGGCGGGACGGATGCGCACCTTCCGGGCGCCCAGGCCGGCGCGGAGCGCGCGCTCGGCTGGCTGCTCCCGGTGCTCGCCTGGCCCGACCTCCTGGTCGGACCGGGGCTGCTGGGAGGCTCGACCGTGCTCTCGCTCGAGCAGCTGCTGCTCGACGTCGAGGGATTCCGACGGTGCGTGCGCCTGCGCCGAGGGATCGACGTCGCGCTGGAAGAGGTCGTCGAAGATGCCCTCGACGAGGTCGGCCCAGGCGGGGACTTCCTGGTCCGGCCGGCGACGCGTCGTGCGACACGTGGCGGGGAATGGTACGTGGACCGGATCGGCGTCCGCGAACCGTGGGAGCGCTGGGAGGAAGCCGGCCGATCGGACATCGTCGAAGAGGCCGGACGCGTTGTCGCGCAGACGCTGGCCGATCACCAGCCGCTACCCATGGCCGAGGACGTGGAGCGCGAGCTGGCGGCCCTCGTCGCTCGAGCGAGTGGCGGCGCCGGTCGCGCTGCCCGGAGGACGTGAGGATGCGCTACGCGGCCAGCTTCCTGAGCGGATCGGAGCAGGAGCAGGTCCATGCCGCGAGCCTGCGGATCCTGGCCGAGACCGGCGTGCGCTTCCACGGCGACCAGGCGCTGCCGTTGCTCGAGGCAGCTGGGGCCCGTGTGGATCCTGGGAGCGGGACCGCCCGGCTCCCTCGTTCGCTGGTGGAATCGGCCCTGGCGAGCGCTCCGCGCGAGTTCGTGCTCGGCGCCCGCAACCCCGCCCATGACTTCGCACTGCCGTCGCCCGTGACCCGCTACGCGATGGATGGGACCGCAGCCTTCGCCATCGATCACGAGACCGGTGAGCGCCGGTACGGCACGCGTCGCGATACGGAGCTCGCACTGCGCGTCTTCCAGGCGACCGCCATGGGGGTCATGGCCTGGCCGCCGGTGACCGCGTCGGATGCGCCGCCGGAGACCCGGGCGCTGCACGAATTCGCGACGATGATCCGCTTCTCCTCGAAGCACGGTCAGCACGAACTCCACACCCGGGCACAGGTTCCCTACCTGCTGGCCGCATTGACGGCGGCGGGCGGCGGCCTGGCCTCACTCCGGGCCCGACATCAGTGGTCGCTGATCTACTGCCCGGTCGCCCCACTCGTCCACGATGGACCGATGCTCGACGCCTACCTCGCGTTGGGCGAGGCGGACCTGCCGGTCATGATCATGCCGATGCCGGTCACGGGGACGACCGGGCCCGCCGGTCTGCTCGCCAACGTGGCGCTGTCGAACGCCGAAGCCCTGTCCGCGCTCGTGGTCTTCCAGGTCGCCCATCCGGGCCGCCCGGTCATCTACAGCAGCGCCACGGGCTCGATGGACTTCCACAGCGGAGCGTTCCTCGGAGGGACCCCGGAGATGGGGCTCATGTCGGCCGCGCTGGTCACGATGGGCCGCTTCTACGGCCTGCCGGCGACGGCCGCCGGGTGCACGTCGGATGCCCCGGAGCCTGGACCCCAGGCTGTCATGGAGAAGCTCGTCACGATGCTGCCACCGGCCTCGGCCGGAGCGGACATCGTCGTCGGCTTCGGGGAGGTCCAGGGTGACCAGGCCCTGGTGCTGGAGCAGATCCTCGTGGACGACGAGCTCGCCCGGTATGTCGAGCGCCTCGTCGAGGGGATCGCCGAACCGGCGGATCCGGGGTTCGTCGACGAGATCGACTCCGTGGGCCCGGGCGGCAACTTCCTGGCCCGGCCCACGACGCGCCGCGCCGCGCGCAGCCGGGAGTTCCTGGCGCCGGCGCTCATCGGGCACCACGCCTACGAGGCGTGGCAGGAGCTCGGCTCACCCTCGCTGTACGGACGTGCTCGGGAGCGAGTCCGGGAGATCCTGGCCGAACCACTCGTGGACCCGCTCCCGGACGCCGTCGATTCCGAGCTGGACCGGATCCTCGCAGCCGCGGACGCGGAGCTCACATGATCGATCCCCGCCGGCGCAGTGCCCGGCTCCCCGAATGCCGGCCGACCGACGTACCGGCCGGTGCAGTCGACGCGTCACCCAACGGAGGACCGAACCATGACCGAGGACCTGTTCACAGCGATGCGCCAGAGCGTCATCGACGGTGACCCCGAACGGGCCAGGGAGCTGGCCGGTGAGGCGCTCGAGGCCGGGATCGATCCGCTTGAGGCCATCGACCAGGGCTACGTCCCCGGCATCCACACGGTCGGCGAAGATTTCCGCTGCGGTGCGATGTTCCTCCCTGACATGATGGCGGCCGCCCAGGCCATGCAGGAGGCGATCGGCGTGCTCGAACCCGAGATGCTGGCTCGATCCTCGAAACGGGAGGTGCTTGGCCGCGTGGTCATCGGCACCGTCCAGGGCGACATCCACGAGATCGGGAAGAATCTCGTGGGGATGATGCTCACGGCGAACGGGTTCGAGGTCCACGACCTGGGTGTCAACGTCTCGCCTGACCAGTTCGTGGCCAAGGTTCGCGAAGTCGATGCGACCATCGTCGGCGTGTCGGCGCTC
>JAOUEG010000076.1 GCA_029858845.1 Chloroflexota bacterium
CCGCCCCACCGGCCACGCCGCCCCCCAGGGTCTCGGGGGTGGCCTCGGCATCCGCGCCGATAGCGTCGACGCCGCTTGCCACGGCAACGCTCCCCGCCACTCCCGAAGCCTCCGCCAGCCCCCGGCCGAGCGCCACTGCGATGCCGCTGAAGACGGGCTGGCCGACCGTGCGTCGGTCGGGGGTCACGATGACCGCGGAGGCCGACGTCGCGCCGCCGCCCTTCGAGGGCTGTCCCGCGCCGGCGCCCGCCCTCGTTGTCGTCGTCACGCTCACGGGGCTGGCGCCGGGCGAGGAGGTCTCGTTGCCCGGGACGGCGACATACGACTTCGGGATGCTCGCCTGCGGGGTCCAGCCCAGCCCCTGCGTGTGGGGATCGGACACGACGGACCCGGCGGTCCATCTGTGCAAGCCCGAGTACTCCGAGGCCGCCAAAGGGACGGTGGAGGCGTCGGCAACGGCCACAGCCGACGCGAAGGGATCGGCCGCGGCCACGCTTCGGTTCGTCATCCCAGAGTCGGAGCGAGTTTGTCCCGCCGGCGGCTCCCGCCCCTGGTACGTGGAGTCCGGGGAGTGGATGGCGCGCGTGACCGACACGGCACACGGGCTGCGTCTCGTCGGGCCGCCCGACCTTATCATCGGCCCCTGAACCGACAGGGAGCGCGGAGTCGCGCGCCTCGCTCCGCTTGCGTGAGGTCGGGGTGGTCGCGGCCGTCCTCGTCGCCGGATCGGAGAAGGAAGCCGCCCGCCGGTTCGGCCGATCGCACTCGACCGTCAAGCACCACCTGGCGAACGCTCGGTCCAAGGTGGGGGCGGAGACGACCGCGGGGCCCGTGTGGATCCTGGGTCCGCGGCTGCCCGAGCCCGAGGGCGAGGCCCCGACGGACGACTAACGAGCGTTCGCCGGGTATCGTCAGCCTATGGTTCGATGACCGTCGTGTTCCACCGAACGGTGCCATCGGGCGCGATGCCAAGGATCGTGGCTGAGCTCTTGCGGCCTGCCTCGGGCTCGACCGCCAGGGCGAAGACGGTCCCATCGGTCCCGACGACTGCTGACCAGAACCCGGATCCCGCACGCTGCAGACGAACCGGCCAGCCGGGAACGACTGCGCCGTCGCGACCGACCGCCACAAGGCTCCCGCCGGTCGCGTCCGAACCGGGCGCGAGTGCCAGGTAGAGCGTCCCGTCGGATGCGAGCGCAGGCTCGGCCGGCGGACCGAGCACGCAATCGACATCCCCGGGCTCCGCTGGAGGCCCCGTCCACTGAAGCGCCTGCGACGACTTGTACGGCCACCCGGGCAGCACCTCGAGCGCGGGGTCGAGCGCATACCAGGTCGGCTCGGATGTGGAAACCCAATCGCTTGTCACGACCGTTCGTTCGTCCGCGAGCGGCGGGATCGGGAAGTAGCCGTTGCACTGGAGTCCCCCAGGTTGCAGGGCGCTCATCAGCGGGAGCGTTGCCGACGAGACTGCGGTGCCTTTCCCGGCCGGCTCGAGCGCGACGATCCACGACCTCGGCACGTCAAAGACGCCCACGGCCACGAGGATGCGCCCATCCGACGCGAACGCCGGGCCGGAGGCCACTCCGTCGATGGTCACCGGCCAACCGGCCCGCGGACCCGCCGCATCGAAGGCCACGACCCGGCTGGCCTCCTTGCCGGTCGGCGTCTCATCTGACCACTCTCCGACCGACTCCGTCCCGTAGGCCACGCCATCGGGGCCGATCGCCCAAGTGTCGGTGCCCATGGTCTCGAGCATCGGCACCTCCGCGCCGCTCCTCACGGCGCCATCTGCAGCGATCGTCACCAACCGGCTCCTGTGCGATGCGACCCCGGTCGTGACCGTGTCGGTGAAGGCCTGCGTCGACAGCACAACGAGCTGATCGCCGATGACACGGGCCGATTCGGGGCTGATGACATCGACCGGCCAGCCACGCATGAGACGACCCACCGGGTCGAACGCGAAGGCGCGCAGCGTGTCGCAGCACCAATCGGGCTGCTGGATGTCGGTCGCGTCGCAGATCGCCCGGACCGAGCCGTCGTCGGCCACCCCTTGGATGAAGCACCTGGTTGAATGCGGCACCGCGATGGGCCAGCCGGGGCGCGGGCGGCCGTCTGCGTCGAGGAGCACGACCACCGCGTCGTCGGCAGCCGGGATCGAGACGTACGACATCCCGTCGAGCCCCGGCGCCAGGACGATCTCACGACCGGTCTCCCAGGCAGAGCCGCGGACCGGGAGCGTCGCAGCAAGGGGCTGCGGCCCCGGCGGCGAGGGGAGCTCAGTCGACGCGGCCTCCGTTGGCTTCGGCGTCGCAGGGGGTTCCGGACGCGGCGTGGGGCCCGTGGCCAGACTCGGATTCGCCGGCGGCTGGGTCACCGACGGCATCGAGGGCGGCGCGGCGCTCGCGCAGCCGGCGAGGAGCGTGATTCCGAGAAGGCAGGAGGCGATCCGCACGAGCATCGAGACCCTCTCGATCCAGAGACGGGACGCGGCGGGGGTGAGACGCGTCGACGGGGCCATTGGCTGCACTATTTGCTCCTGGGACGCCGATGGCAGTTCACCGGGTTCGCTCGCGATCCGGTCGCCAGTAGGACGCCGCGGGTGTGACTGCTGTTACAGGCTGGCAGCGCACCTGAAGAAGCGCGCCTGGACGGGTACCCGCCTTCGGGAACCCGAACGCATGGCCCAAAGCGGCCGTGGTCCGTCCGTCACGCCTGCCGACCGCTGCCGAGGCACGGGCCTACCTGGAGTCGTTGCCGGACCTGTGGGCGAAGACCTCGGATGCTGGCCGCCACGCAATCGCCGAGGCCGTGTTCGAGCGGATCGACGTCCTGGGGGTGACCGACTACACGTTCACCTTGACCGCCAGCGCGAAGGCGCGGGGTTGGGACGCGGCCTTCGGAGCCGGCGACCTCGCCGTCAAAGAAGGTCGTTCTGGTCGGGGCGAGAGGGATAGCCCCGCCACCAACGACCTTCCGATCACCATGCGCCTCGCCGAACCGCCAGAGCCTTGCGACCTGGTCCGCAGCGCATGACGCGTCGGCCGTCCCGCCTCCCCGCAGCACGCGCCACGGACCGTGAGGTCGGGGTGGTCGCGGCGGTCCTCGTCGCCGGGTCGGAGAAGGCAGCAGCCCACCGCCTCGGCCTCTCGCACTCGACGGTCAAGCACCACCTGGCGAATGCGCGGTCGAAGGTCGGCGCGGAGACGACGGCGCAGCTCGTGTGGATCCTGGCCCCACGCCTGCCCGAACCCGAGGGTGTGATACAGCCAGACGAGTAGCGGTCAAGCTGGCGGTTACCGGGTCAACCTGCGGTCCGAGGCGACCTACCGGCTACACGGCGCGTTGCAGAACGTCAGGTTGAGCACCTCCCCCGAGTACGCGTCCACGAAGCCGATGGCCCAGTTGCGGGGTACGCCAACCTCACGGAAGAGCTCCACGTCCCAGGACGGGCCTGCGGGCACGATGCCCTGTGCCTTGCCCGGGTTCTGCAGGAACACGTTGGCGCCGCTCCACGTGCTGGCCCGTTGCTTGGCCAGCCAGTTGGTGAACCGTCCGTCGGAGAGCATCGCGTCGATCGCCTGCCCTGCCGACAACACCGGCGGAGTGTCACCGACGGTCCGGATGGTGCCGGTGACGGTCAGTTGCTGGTACAGGGGGAACCACATCGCGAACGGGCCCTTGTAGCCAGGCGGGTAGCTGGGTGGGGCTCCGCTCGGATCGTGCGCAATCGAGAGGGTGAACGGAACGTCGCCGGGGAGCGCGGGTACGCCCTTCACGAGCAGCGCGGACCACGTCATCGAATCTGTCAGCGAGCCACCTGGTTCGAGCATGGTGTCGGAGGAGGCTTCCTTGCATGGGTTCGCGTTCGCGTAGACCCAGCCCGGCTGCGACATCGGCGCGCCGCCCTCGCGATAGCCTTGCGTCAGGGCGTAGTCCTTGAACGTGCCCTCGATCCCGTTCCAGTCCTCTCCGGTCGGATCGAGCGGCACGGGGAGCTCCGCGTACATCGTGGCCAGCCCGCCGCAGTAGCCCGAGCCGATGGGCACGGCGACAGACCGGTCGTTGCGGACGGTGACGGTGACGCTGCCACCGGGCGCGACGTCGGACGACGAGACCGTGACAGCCAGGGACAAGCCAGCATCGGTCGCGGTCAGGGGGCCGCTCGACGCCTGCGCCGCCGCCGACTGCTCCGCTGTCCCTGCGGGTGGTGAGGCGCTCTCGCTCGCGGGGGACGGGCGACTGGACTCGGCGGGGCTGGACGTTGGCGTGGTGCCGAGGCGGGCACCGGCACCCCAGACGAGGACGCTGATCAAGGCGACCGCGACAGGGTCACCCGCCGGCCGGGGTCGCGGCTCCCGGAACGACTGCCGATCCGGCCGCCTCGTGGCCTCTGCGGCGATGTGCCCAGCGATGGCGCCCAGCCACGAATGAAAGAACTCGACCGAACGAACCCCAAGTAAGGTAGCCGCCCAACACAGGGCGCACCGATACGAAGGACGATCGGATGAGTCGAGCGCTGGTCGAACGGGCGCAGCAGGGCGATCGGGACGCCTATGAGCTCCTGGCTCGCGGTTCGTCCCGGCGCCTGTTCGCCGTCGCTCAGCGGATCCTCCGCGATGTGGATCAGGCGGAGGACGCCGTCCAGCAGACACTCGTCGACATCTGGCGGGATCTGCCCAGCCTGCGCGACCCGGATCGCTACGATGCCTGGACATACCGAATCGTGGTCCGTCACTGCCGGGGAGAGACGCGGCGTCATCGACGCATCGGCGGGAGTGTCGTGGACCTGTCCGAGGACATGGCGTCTCCAGACGACCCGATCGGCGATGTCGCGGTGCGCGACCAGCTGGACCGCGCGTTTCGGTCATTGCGTCACGAGCACCGCGTCGTCGTCGTGCTCCACCACTTCGTCGGCCTCCCGCTCGGCGAGATCGCCGACATCCTGGACATCCCCTATGGCACGGTGGGCTCGCGCCTGCATCACGCGATGCGCTCGATGCGAGCCACCATCGATGCCGCCGAGCGGACGACCGTCCGCGGAGGGCAGCCGGCATGACGGCTTCGAACGATTTCGATCGCCTGGTCGCCTCGTGGCTGGCGACGGATGGACCCACCGACGTGCCCTCGGACGTCGTGGGTGGGGCACTCGACACCGCACGCGGCCTGCGTCAGCGGCGCGGGCTCTCAGCCTGGTTCGCTGGTCCGGGTAGCTGGCCGGTCGATGCCAGCCGGCTGTCGCTCCGCGGGCTGTCGCCGGCCGTCCGCCTTGGGATCGCCATCGCGGTCATGCTCGCGCTGATCGTTGGATCGGTGACTGTCGGCAGCCGCCTGCTACAGGACGCGGATCCGATCACCCCATCGACTCACTACAACGGGACGTTCGAGTCGGTCGGGCGGAGCATCGGCGATACTGAGGACCCGCCGGGCCCCGTCGTGGTCTTGCCGGACGGCCGCGTCTTCGCGATGACGACCACCAGGTCGGCCGATGGCAGTCGCTGGGCGCCGACACGGATCGAGGCTTGGGATCCGTCGACGGGAACGATCAGCGACCTGGGATCCACGTTGAAGCCACGAGCGGGCGCCACGGTGATCGCGCTCCGCGATGGACGGGTCCTGATCGTTGGCGGGGACCTCACACCCCTCGAACTGGAGGAATGTTGCATCGACTCCGCCACGGCGGAGGTGTTCGACCCAGCGACCGGGACGTCGACGCCTACCGGCCCCAAGCCCGGTGCCGACCTGGGCTTCGCGGCCACGCTGCTGCCGGATGGCCGGGTCCTCGTGGCCGGGGGTACCGCGGCCCAGGATCATATTGCTCGGACGGAGGATTCGCCGCCGCTGACAGAGCTGGCCACCGCTGAGATCTACGATCCGGCCACGAACTCGTGGATTTCCATCGAACCCATGACGAAGGGCGCCGCCGGCCTCCAGATGATGCGCCTTCCCGACGGCCGAATCCTGCTGGTGCAATCCTGGAACTCCGACGGCGCGACGGCCAACATCGAGTCGTTCGACCCGGCGACCGGATCGTTCTCGAGCGTTGGCGAGCTGGCCCAGCCGCCGGCTGCTCCGGGTGTCCTGCTGGCTGACGGCCGCGTGCTGTTCGCGCATGGATCCTGCTTCATCTACTTTCCGCCCGACCACCCGGGCGGCGCCACCACCGGGATCGAGCCGGTCTCGACGGAGATCTTCGATCCCGCCGACGGGTCGCTGACGGCGGGGCCGGCCTTGCCGCACTGTGTCGAAACCGCGACGGCACTCCCCGACGGCAGCGTGCTCGTCACCGGCGCCTGGGGTGAGGGCGGCCCCTGGCAGTGGCGATCCGACAGAGACGGGTTCTACATGCCGGACCAGATCGTTCTTTCCTGGGCCGGCCTGCTGGACCCGCGCACCGGAGCGGTCCGCGTCGTGGGCGCACCGGGTCGCAGCGGCGCCATCCCGACGGTCCTCCCGGACGGCGATGTCCTGTTCGTTGGTGGCACATGGAGCCGCCCGACCATTGTCGACCCGAGCGCCCCGCCGCCCGGGTACCGCCCCATGCATGAGTTCAGCTGGGGGGAGATCTTCCGATGACCCTAGCCGCCGCGATGAGACGTTCGCGGCAACCAAGCGTTCCAAGCCGGACGGCACACCACAAGGAGACAGCCGCATGCGAGTCCTGATCAGCACCAGCGCGATGGCCCTGGCTGCGTCCCTGCTGCTCACGGCATGCGAGGCTGGCATCCCAAGCCAACCGTCGGCCGACGACAACGCCACGACTGCGCCGCTTGCAAGCGAGGCGCCCTCGCCCGCTAGCGCCTCCTCGGTCCCTCCGACCACCTCACCCGGCGCAACGACTTCAGCGCGGCAGGTTGGTGGGTGCGTGCCTGGCTGTCATATCGGCCTCACGAGGCCCGGAAGCCTGCCCGTTGGGGACTACCAAACGGAATGGTTCTTCGGCGGGGAGCTGCGCGTGACATTCGACGAACCGTGGACGAGCGGCGAAGACAGTTCCGGCGAGTTTCATACGGCCCCGGTCGACATGCCAGAGGACTGGATCTTGTACTGGCTCGACGTGTACCCGGTCGAGGACCTCGAGCGGGTGATGGAGGTGCCGCTCACGACCCAGGGATGGCTCGACTGGCTGCCCACGAGAGCGGGCCTCGAGGTCTCCGCCCCGGTCGCTACCACGATCGGGGGGTTACCCGCCACGTCCGTCGACATCGCTGTTGCCCCCGGCGCGGTGAACGAGGACACGGAAGCCCCGGTGTGTGAAGAGACCATTTGCGTGCTCTACCTAGGCTTTGGCCAGTGGGACAACGTCTGGGGCGTCAAGGGAGGCTTCCCACAGCGCCTCTACTTCTCCGATGTCAGCTACGGCGGGACGGATCATCTGTTCGTAGTCGCCCTCGCCCCGGACAGCACGCTCGAAGCGTTCGCCCTACGCGCCGAGGCGGTGCTCGATACCGTCAGGGCGCCGGTCGAGCCGACGCGGTGACGGTGGAACGATGCGGATCGAAGGAGACGTGCTGACGACCGTCAATGGGTGGGCCGAGGTCGCGCACCGGTGGAAGGTCGGTGCGACCGCAGGGCCCAGTGCCCCAGCATCCGCGCCAACGGCCACGCCAACGCCCAGGGTCTCGGGGGTGGCCTCGGCATCCGCGCCGATAGCGTCGACGCCGCTTGCCACGGCAACGCTCCCCGC
>JAOUEG010000077.1 GCA_029858845.1 Chloroflexota bacterium
GGCGGGCGTCAGGGTCAGTCTCCGATCAGCCGCGCGGAACAGCAGGAACGCAGATGCCACGATGGTCAGCGTCAGCCAGCCGACGGTGCCGGCGTGGACATGGGTCAGGATCTGGTTGTGATCGAACTCGACGGCGTCCGCGCCGTTGAGGATGCCGATGGCGATGTTGACGACGAAGACCGCCATCGCCACGAGAAACAGGTCGCGGGCACTCTTCGCCCAGGTGGACACGCTGCGCGCATCGCTCGTCATCTGGTCCCTCCGCTCAGCTCGGGTCGCCGGGCCGCATCCGCGGTTCGGTCGACACCCCCTTGACCGAAGAAGACGGCTCCGCGTGGGTACGAAGCTCGCAGTGTATGCATCTCGCGCCCGCTGTGGGAAGGCTCGCTCGGACATCGGCCGAAGGCCGGGCGGGACAGCGACCGAGCCCGGACCGGCGGACCGGCCCGGGCTCGGGAACGCGGCGAAGGGATCGTCGCGTCAGGCGGTGGCGAGCGGAGCATCGACCACGCCGACCGGGGATTCGGCCCGACCGAGGTCGGCCTCGTCGGTCGAGTCGGACCGGCCGGGAAGGGCCATCGCGGCGATCGCGCCGAAGGCCACGATCACGGCCCCCAGCTGCATCGCCGGGATGAGGCCCTCGACGTAGGCCGTCGGCGACCCGTACGAGCCGTTCGCGGTGAACACGGCGGCCAGGACGGCCACCCCGAAGACTCCGCCGAGTTCGCGGATCGCATTGTTGGCTCCGGACGCCTTGCCCTCCTCCTCGGGTCGGACGGCGGACAGGACGACGTTCGCGATCGGGGCGAAGAAGAGGCCCATGCCGGTGCCGGCGACGATGAACGCCGGGACCAGGGACAGGTACTCGACCGTGGGCGTCACCAGCAGGGCGAGCCAACCGAGGGCGAGCGCCTGCAGGACCATGCCCAGGACCAGCAGCGGTCGCGTGCCGGTGCGGGTCGAGATGAAGCCGGCGAGCGGGGCGACGACGACGGGCATGAACGTCCAGGGAAGGGTTCGCAGACCGGCCTGGAGGGGACTGTACCCCTGGACCACCTGGAAGAACTGGGCGAGCAGGAAGATCGAGCCGAACATCCCGAACGTCATCAGCATCGAGACGACGTTCGCGGAGGTGAAGGCGCGCGAGCGGAAGAGGCGCAGCGGCAGCATCGGCTCCCTGGTCCGGGCCTCCCAGGCGACGAAGCCGACCATCAGCAGCATGCCGATCCCGAGCGAACCCACGATCTGGGGGTCCGTCCAGCCGAGCTCGTTGCCCTTGACCAGGCCCCACACGATGGCCAGCAGGCCGGCGCTCACGAGTCCCAGGCCGGGCAGGTCCAGCCGGCTCGACGGGCCGTAGGTCTCCTCGAGTCGGAGGAACGCGAGCGGCATGGCGATGAGCCCGATCGGGACGTTGACCCAGAAGATCCACTGCCAGGCGAGGCCCTCGGCGATGGCGCCGCCCACGAGCGGGCCGATGGCGATGGCCAGGCCGGCGATGCCGCCCCACGCTCCCAGGGCGACCGCGCGACGCTCCAGGCTGACCGAGGCGGACAGGATGGTCAGGCTCAGCGGGGTCACGATCGCGCCGCCGATGCCCTGCAGGGCGCGCGCCATGATCAGTTCGGAGGAGGTGGACGACAGGGCGGCTGCGGTCGAACCGACGGTGAACAGCGCCAGCCCGATGATGAACATGCGCTTGCGTCCGAAACGGTCGCCCAGGGCGGCCCCGGTCAGCAGCAGGACGGCGAAGGTGAGCGTGTAGGCGTTCACCATCCACTCGAGCTCGGACAGGGTGGCGTTGAAGTCCGCGCGGATCACCGGCAGGGCCGTGGTGACCACGAGGTTGTCGAGGGCCGCCATGAAGACGGCCATCGCGGTGATGAGGAAGGTCCAGACGGTGCGGGTCATGGTGGCGAGGATCTCCTTGTGGCTTGGTCGGGTCGGAAGACGGCGAGTGTTGTTACTTAGCAGTTGCTAAGTTGTTGCCCGAAAAAAGGGGCGTGGCGGTCGATCGCTCAGCCGGCACCTCCCAACAGCTCGAGGCTCCAGCGAACGGGCTCGCCGGGGAGTTGGACGGCGGCCCCCACGTTGAGGAGCATGCCCTCCGCGAAGAACTGGTGGATCTCCTCCGGCGATGCGCCGGTGGCCGCGGCGACGAACCGATGCAAGGCCCCGAACTCCTCACGGACGGCGGCCTGGACGTCAGGGTCCGAGCAGGCCGCGTAGGCCTGGAGCTGGACGAGCAGGAGGGTGCGATCGTCCAGGAGCTCCATGTAGGCGATGCCCATCGCACCCAGGGGGAGGTCGCAGGCCGGGAACTCGCCGGCCCGCTGGCGCCGGAGCGCTTCCTCGAACGCCAGCCGCGTCCGCTCGAAGCCCCGCCGGACGACGGCCAGGAACAGGTCCTTCTTGGTGCCGAACAGCTGGTACACGTACGGCTGGGAAACGCCGGCGCGCTTGGCGATGGCGTCCACCGACGCACCGGCCAGACCGTGGGCCGCGAACTCGTCCATGCCGGCGGCCACGATGGCGTCGCGGCGCTCGTCGGCACTCAGCCGAGGGGAGCGTCGAGCCGGTTTCGTGGTGGCGTTCGTCTTGTGCATGGGAATAACTTAGTGACTGCTAAGTTAGTTGTCAACCCCCGAATCCCAGGAGCCCCGGCCACCGCGGGCCGGGGCTCCTTCATCCCCGGGTTGGAGGCGCCAGGCCTCCGCTCGATCGCCGGGGCTCGATCGCCTAGGGGCGACCGCCCAACGGGATGACCGGGCACTCGAACAGCTTGACCGGGTCACCCACACTCAGCAGGCCGGCGTTGGCGTACGCGTGGATCTGGGCGTCGTTGGTGAGCTGGACCGGCGTGGTGTGCCAGTCGATCGGGAGCACCATCCAGCGCCCGCCATTGAAGTCGCGATCGCCGGGCTTCGCATCGGCCACGTTCATGAGGCCGTTGCCCAGCGCATAGATGTGGTCGAACGAATGGGCCGGGGCGCCGGTTCCCGAGAAGTCCGACGGGGTGCCGACGGTCCGGTACAGCGCGTCATCGACGTAGAAGCCCACGGACGGGGGGCCGCCGGCGGCGACTGGACCGACCGCCAGGGTCAGGAGCAGGCCGGTTCCTGCAAGGAGCGAGATGAGACGACGCATGGTCTGTCCTCCTAGGCCGGCTTCGGGCGGCCCACCGGCCCCGCGTCATCGGGGCTGGGGCCACCTTGGCGATCGCCGATGACGCCCCGAGGGCGAGCCGGTGACGGTCGTGCGTCGATGGCGTGACAGGCCTGCGATGGCGGGCTGGGCGGACCGGGGGGTAGGCCCTGAGCAGGTCCGGTCGCTGCGGCGTCATGCCCGTGGAGTCGAATGGGCCGTTCGGCCCTACCAGCACGGTCGACGTGCGGGTGAGCATTGCCCATGCCTTCGGTCCGGCTGAACATCAACGGCGAGGACCAGGTCGTCGACGCCCCGGCCGGCATGCCGTTGCTGTGGGTGCTGCGGGACTTCCTGGGACTCACCGGCACCAAGTACGGGTGTGGGATCGGCGTCTGCGGCAGCTGCACCGTCCACGTCGCGGGCCGAGCCGTGCGCTCCTGTTCGATCGCCGTCGAGAAGGTCACCGGTCCGGTCACGACCATCGAAGGGCTGTCCGCCAACGGCGACCACCCGGTCCAGCTGGCGTGGCTGGCTGAGAACGTCAGCCAGTGCGGGTACTGCCAGCCTGGCCAGGTCATGACGGCCGCGGCGCTCCTGGCCGCCCATCCGCGCCCGGACGACGCCGCCATCGACGCCGCCATGTCCGGCGTGCTCTGCCGATGTGGCACGTACCAGCGGATCCGCCTGGCGATCCAGCGAGCGGCGGATCGTCCATGACCACCGAGATGACCCGCCGCGACTTCATCAAGGCCACGACCCTGACCGGCGGCGGACTCCTGGTGACCTTCTATCTGGCCGGCTGCGGTCCCGCCACGCCCACCACGACGACCGGCCCCCGGACCACTCCGGCGGCCACCGGTCCCGGCGCCGCGGTCACTCCCGATCCCGGCGATCCGAGTGCCACGATCCGCCCGAACCTGTTCGTCCTCATCGACGGCTCCGGAGGGATCACCGTCACCGCGTCGCGTTCGGAGATGGGTCAGGGGGTCCACACCGCGATCGCCATGATCGTCGCGGAGGAACTGGACGCCGAGTGGGACCAGGTCCGGATCGTGCGGGCCCCGGCGGACCGCGCGCTCGGGGACCAGGTCACCGGCGGCAGCGCCAGCATTTCCAGCATGTACGACCGGTTGCGCCGAGCCGGGGCGGCAGCCCGGCAGGTGCTGATCGACGCGGCGGCACGGACGTGGGCCGTGGAGCCGGACGCCTGCCGGACGGAGCCCGGGATCGTCGTCCATCCGGATGGCGAGCTTCGGCTCACGTACGGCCAGCTGGTGTCGGCCGGTATCCCCGACGAGGATATCCGTGTCAACCGGGTAGAACCATGGAAGGATCCGGCCCAGTTCCGGATCATCGGCACCCCGATGCCCCTCCGCGACGCGCCGGACCACGTCCGCGGCGCGACGCTCTACACGAACGACCTCACGCTGCCGGGCATGCGCTACGCGGCGATCGCCCGGTGCCCCACGTTCGGCGGGCGCGTCCTCGGGTACGATCGCGCCGCCGCGCTGGCCGTTCCCGGGGTCACCGACGTCGCAGAGGTGGATGGGGGCGTGGCCGTCGTCGCCGACCACACGTGGGCCGCCCTGCAGGGCCGGGAAGCGCTCGCGGCGGTCTGGGACCTGGGCTCGCTGGCCGGCGTCACCAGCGAAGAGATCCGACAGGGACTGGTCGACAGCACGCCGGCGGTCGGGACCGACTCGATCAGCGCCTCGTATGACATCCCCTACCTCGCCCACGCAGCGCTGGAGCCGATGTGCGCCGTCGCCGACGTTCGCTCCGACCGCTGCGAGGTCTGGGCGCCGTCGCAGGACGCCCAGGGGTTCCAGACGGCGGTACAGCAGATCACGCGCCTGCCCCGTGAAGCCGTGGTGATCCATATCCCTCCGATCGGAGGGAAGTTCGGGCGCGGCCTGTACGTGGACGCCGTGCCCGAGGCCGTCCTCCTGTCGCTGCAGCTCGGCGCGCCGGTCAAGCTGATGTGGACGCGGGACGACGACATGCGGCACGACCGCTACCACGCCATGAGCCGCTATCAAGCGACCGCGCCAGCTTCCGGCCTGGAGGTGCCGCGGGTGCGGGAGATCCTGGCCACCAGCCCGATCCCAACCGGTTCCTGGCGGTCGGTCCGGAACCATCCCACGGCCTTCGCCCGGGAGTCCCTGATCGACGAATTGGCGGTCGCCAGGGGGATGGATCCGCTGCGATTGCGGCTGGACATCGTCGGAGTCGAAGCGCGACGGGTCATCGAACTGGCGGCTGCCGAATCCGGCTGGGGTGATCCGCTGCCCACCGGGTGGGGTCGAGGTATCGCCTACCACGCCACCTTCGGGGTCACGCACGTGGCGGAGATCGCCGAGGTGTCAGTGGACGGCGGCCGCATCCGGGTGCACCGCGTGGTCTGCGCGATCGACTGCGGGACCGTCGTCAATCCGGATACGGTCCGGGCGCAGATGGAGGGCGGCATCGTCTTCGGGCTCACCGCCGCGCTCAAGGACGGGATCACCGTGTCCGACGGGGCCGTCGTCCAGTCGAACTTCGACGACTACCGGCTGCTGCCGTTCGACGAGATGCCCGAGGTCGAGGTCCACATCGTCCCCAGCTCTGCGCGACCCACCGGCGTCGGCGAGATGGGGGTGCCACCGATCGCTCCGGCGGTCGCCAATGCCGTCTTCGACGCGACGGGAGTCCGATTGCGATCCCTGCCGCTGCGGCTGTAGGGGACCGAGCCCCGGCGCGGCCCGTGGGAGGGTCGCGCGAGGGACCCCGCTCGGGCGGGTCCGCGGCAGCCGGGGTACCGTTGCCAGATGACCGGTCTGTTCGTACCGCCAACGGTGTTCGCGCGCGGGATCCGCCCGGTGGAGCCTCGAGCGCTGGCTCGGTCGGTGGCGGGTCGCCCGGCCCTGGCGTCCCGGTCGCGGTGATCGAGCGGCTCGGCCCCGCGCTCCTGGCCGTCGCGTTGTTGGTCGTGGCGTGCTCGCCGGCTGACCCGAGCGCGGCGCCGCCGGGCTCGCCGGGCGCCTCGGCAGACACGTCCACCGCCCGGCCGCCGGCGACGCCGGTGCCCGATCCCAAGCACGAGCTCTACGGTTTCGTGCCGTACTGGGAGATGGACGACGGGATCGCGGATCACCTCGCCGGTGTCGACCTGACGACGCTGGCCCTGTTCTCCGTGACCCACCGCCGCAGCGGCGAGCTGGCCACGAACCAGAACGGCTACAAGCGGATGACCGCCGCCGTGGGGGAGCGGATGATCCGCGAGGCGCACGACCGCGGTGTCCGGGTCGAGGTCGTCTACTCCAGCTTCGGGGAGCAGAAGAACGAGCGTTTCTACACGGAGCCCGATGCGCAGACCCGCTGGATCGAGGAACTCGTGACGTTCGTCGCGGAGCTCGGCGCGGACGGTGTCAACGTGGACGTCGAGGGCCTGCCGGCGGATCACGTCGGCGACTACGGGTCGTTCGTGGGGCGGCTGCGCGCCGCGCTGCGGGAGCGGATCCCGGACGCACAGGTATCCGTGGCGACCCAGGCCAATCAGCGCGGTGCGGCGATGGCCGCGGCCGCGGCGGAGGCCGGCGCGGACCGGATCTTCCTGATGGGCTACGACTATCACTGGGAGGGCACCGATCCCGGAGCCTCTTCGCCGATCGACCGACTGGACGGGAAGGAGCGAGACCTGGTGTGGTCGCTGGATCTCTACGCCGCCCTGGGAGTCCCCGCGGACCGCACGATCCTGGGCCTGCCGCTGTTCGGCGTCACCTGGCCCGTCGTCGGGCCGGGCGTGGGTTCGCCGGCGACGGGCCGCGGCAACGACTGGGTGCCCCGCAGGAACCTCCGGGTGTTCGAGGACCCGTCCTTCGAGCCGACCTACGAGCCGGTCGAGAGCGTCGAGTTCTATTCCGTCCCGGCGGCCGTCGATGGCGATGCCTCGGGCGACCCCGGCTGGAACGCCGTCTACTACGATTCGCCGCGCAGCCTGACGCCCAAGCTCGCGCTGGCGGACGAGCGTGGCCTGGCCGGGGCAGGGTTCTGGGCGATCGGCTACGAGCGCGGCCTCCCCGGCTACACGGAGCTGATGGCGGCGTTCCGGGCCGGGGATCTGGGGGCGCCGTAACGGGCGGAGGGGCCGTTGGGGCCACCGACGGAGGACCCTCGGCACTGGCCTGTGGGGCCTCCGCGCACCACCATCGGGGTCGATGCTCGGAACCTGACGGAGGTGGTCGATGAAGCGGGTCCTGGTGTCCGCTGCCTCGAAGCACGGAGCGACGGCGGAGATGGCCGGTTGGATCGGCGAGGCCCTTGCGGACAACGGTGTCGAGGCCGTGGTGCGGCCGCCACGCGAGGTGTCCAGCCTGGACGGGTTCGACGCCGTCGTACTGGGCAGCGGCGTCTACATGGGCAAGTGGCTCGACGACGCCAACGCGCTTGTCGATCGGTTCGCCGAGGAGCTCCGGGCCCGTCCGGTGTGGCTCTTCTCGAGCGGTCCGGCCGGTGATCCGGCCAGGCCCGAGGCG
>JAOUEG010000078.1 GCA_029858845.1 Chloroflexota bacterium
CGGACATGGACGGGCTCGCCCTGGCCGGCGAGATCCGATCCGTCACGGGCCCTGCTCGGATTCCGGTCGTGATCCTGTCGTCCATCGGCGAACGGATGCCCGCGGACGCGCCGATCGCCGGGAGCCTGAGCAAGCCGATCAAGCCGTCTCCTCTGCACGACGCCCTCGTGAACGTCCTTGCCGGAGGCGTCGCGGCCTCGCCGCCGCGCGGTCCGGAGCAAGCGGCGCTCGACCCTGGCCTCGCCGCTCGCCATCCGCTGCGGATCCTCCTGGCGGAGGACAACCGGGTCAACCAGAAGCTCGCGCTCCGACTGCTGGAGCGCATGGGGTACTCGGCCGACGTGGTCGGGGATGGCCTCCGGGCGATCGCGGCCCTGGAGGAGTCCGACTACGACGTCGTGCTGATGGATGTCCAGATGCCCGAGCTCGATGGGCTCGAGGCGACCCGGCAGATCCGCGGCCGGTGGCCGGGACGCGGCCTCAGGATCGTGGCCATGACGGCCAATGCGATGGCGGAGGACCGCGAGGCCTGCCTGGATGCGGGCATGGACGACTACGTGTCCAAGCCGATCCGGGTCGAGGAACTCGTCGCTGCCCTGGAGCGCGCGACCCCCGCCTGACCAGCCCGCGGGCTCGCCGCCGCCCTGCCGGGGCTTCCCGATCGTCTCGCCGGGATCCGGTCTACCGATGTCCGGGCGGCCGATCGACCGTGGCCCGGCAGCCGCTGCTACCATCGCGCTCCCATGAGTGACGGATCGCGCTACTACCTGACCACGGCCATCGCGTACGCGAACAACAAGCCCGGCCTCCACACCTTGTACGAAGTGGTCGGAGCCGACGTCATCGCGCGCTGGCACCGCATGAAGGGCGACGACACGCGGTTCCTGACCGGTACGGACGAGCACTCGATCAACATCGCGCAGAGCGCGGTGGACGAGGGTCGCAGCGCCAGGGAGTTCGTGGACGAGAAGGTCGCCTACTTCCGCACCGCCGAGGACGCCCTGGCGATCGCGCCGGATCGGTTCATCAGGACCACGGATCCGGATCACATCCGGGCGGCCCAGGAGATGGTGCGCCGGGCTCACGCCAACGGGGACATCTACCTCGGGACGTACGAGGGCTGGTACTGCCCGAACGAGGGTTTCCGCAACCCGACGGACGTGCAGGAGACGGCGCGTGGGACCATCTGCCCCAACCACCCGGAGGTCCCGCTCCAGTGGCTGACGGAGAGGAACTGGTTCTTCCGCCTGTCCGCCTACCAGGAGCGACTGGAGCGCCATTTCGCCGAGCACCCGGACTTCGTCCAGCCCGACTACCGGCGCAACGAGATGCTGGGGTTCATCCGCGGCGGCCTCGAGGATTTCTCCATCTCGCGCGAGCGGACACCGGGCGGCTGGGGCATACCGTTCCCGATATCCGAAGACGGCGCCTCCGCCCTGCTCGAGGATGGGACCTGGGACCCGGAGGCGGGTGTCATCTACGTCTGGTACGACGCGCTGATCAACTACATCACGGGAGCGGGGTTCCCGGATGATCCAGAGGCGTTCGCGCGCTGGTGGCCGGCGGACCTGCACGTCATCGGCAAGGACATCGCGCGTTTCCACACGATCTTCTGGCCCGCGATGCTGTGGAGCGCCGGACTGGACGCGCCCCGCCACGTCTGGGTGCACGGCTGGCTGCTGGCGGCCGGTGGCGAACGGATGAGCAAGAGCCGCGGCAATTTCCTCGATCCCAACGATTTCGTGACGGCCTTCGGGCAGGACGGCGCGCGCTACGTCGTCCTGCGCGAGGTGCCCTTCGACCGCGATGCCGAAGTCTCGTGGGACTCGTTCGTCCGCCGTTACAACGCGGACCTCGCCAACGACTTCGGCAATCTCCTGAACCGCACCGTGTCGATGACGAACCGCTACCTCGGCGGCGAGCGGCCGGCCCCCAGGGCCGGGGGTGACTCGCCACTGGGCGAAGGGTGGTCTGACACGCTCCGCCTCTACCAGGATCGGCTGGAGGGCTGCCTGCTGCACGACGCCCTGGCCGAGCTGTGGGAGTTCGTCGGCGGTGCGAACAAGGTCGTCGACGCGGAGCAGCCCTGGGCATTGGCCAAGGCCTGGAAGGCCGGAGACGAGGCCGCGGGCGAGCGCCTCCGCGGCGTCCTCGGCGATCTGCTGGAGGCATGTCGACTGGTGGGCCTGGCGGTGGCGCCGTACATGCCCTCGGTGACCCCTCGCGTCCACGCTCAGCTCGGCTTTGCCTATGGGTATGGCTCCGACGGCAACGGCGGGCCGGCCATCCTGGAGGATCTCGCCTGGGGTGCTCGCGCAGCCGAACCGGGTCGCGTGTCCGCGCCGGAGCCGCTCTTCCCGCGTCTCGACGTCGAGGAGTCCGGGAAGGATGACGGTCCTGGGAAGCCCTGAGTCGTCTGCGGCGGCTCCGGCGACCCCAGTTCGCCTCGTCGACTCCCACTGCCACCTGAACGCCGACCGCTTCGAGACCGATGGGGTCCTCGTCGCCGAAGCGGCGCGGCGGGTCGGCGTGGAGCGGCTGCTCGTTCCGGGCTGGAACGTGGCGTCGAGCGAGCGCGCCCTGACGCTCGTCGATCGGCTCCCGTGGCTCGACGCCGCGGTCGGCGTCCACCCGCATGACGCGGCGAAGGTCGACGATGCGGCTTTCGCCGCGATCCTCGACTGGGCCGCCCGCGACCAGGTCGTCGCCATCGGCGAGACCGGTCTCGACTACGACCGGGTGTTCAGCCCGATCCCTGACCAGCTCGTGAACCTGCGCCGGAACCTGGCGCTCGCCGCATCGACCGGCAAGCCCGCGATCCTGCACTGCCGCTCGGCGACTGGTCGTCGCGATGCCCAGGACGCGCTGCTCGCCGAAGTCCGATCGATGGGTGCCGATGCCCCCCGGCTCGTCATCCATTCGTTCTCCGGGCCCGTGGATTACGCCGTTGCGATGCTGGATCTCGGAGCCGTCCTGAGCTTCTCCGGCCTCGTCTTCCGGCGGGGCGAGGAGTCGTCTGCCGAGGTGGCCGCCCTCGCCCCGATCGATCGCGTCCTGGTCGAGACCGACTCGCCGTTCCTGGCACCGCCAGGAGCGCCACGCTCCCGCAACGAACCCGAGTGGGTGCGCGTCACAGGGGCGTGGCTTGCGGACCGGCAGCGCACGACATCCACGGCACTCGGCGCGACACTCGTCGCCACCTATGACCGGCTGTTCCCGAGCCCGAGGAGGGCACCGCGATGAAGTCGTCTCGAATGGGCCGCTTCCTTCTTGTCGTCGCCATGGCCGCCACGGTCGCCGCGTGCAGCGCCACCACGTCGAGCGCTTCGCCGGGTGCCCGGACGGCCCCACCGGCCACGTCCCTGACTCCAACCGCAAGCTCGGTCACGCCGGCCCCGCCGACCGTGCGACCCAGCGCCTCGCCCACGGCCGCGGCTGTCTGCCCGATCGCCGCGCAGACGGGGCGGCTGCCGTCCGACCGCATGATCGATGTCACGGTCGCCACCCTGGACGGGGCCGACATCGTGACGTTCACCTTCGGGGAGTCGTCGCTGCCCGAACCGCCCCAGGGTGTTTCCGAGGGACTGCTGGAGACGGCGTCGCCACCCTACGTGGAAGGTGCCAGCGGCCTCCCGGTAGACGTCACCGGAGAGCATGTCGCCCGGCTTCGCTTCAGCGGCATGTCCATCATGAACGATGTCGGACTGCCCACCTACGACGGCCGGATGGACTTCCGACCGGATCTCCCGGCCCTGCGGACGCTGGTCAACTCCGAGATGTTCGAGGGCGTCATCGGCTGGTACATCGGCTACGACGGCGGCGGTTGCGTGACTCTCGGCTCCGACGAGACGAGTGTCACGGTCACGATCGCCCACACGGGACCGTAGGCACGGGTTGACAGCCGGACCACGGTTTCGCTAACCTCCGCTTAGCACTCTCATACGGAGAGTGCTAATGCACCGCGAGACCACCTGACGATGAGGGCCGGATGACCGGCGAGCGGTCGGGTGCAGGTCCACCAGCGGTGCTCACGACAAGAGCGGGAACGTCGGTCCGCGCCCTCGGGCGCGATGGCCGCCGAACCCGACCGGACCCATGCCCGACGGTCGGCCCTGGCCGTCACAGGAGGAACCGCACGTTGGCCAAAGCCACTGCCTCGGCGACCAAGCTTCGCCCGCTCGGCGATCGCGTCGTCATCCAGCCGACCCCTCGTGAGGAGATGACCAAGAGCGGCATCGTCCTGCCGGATACCGCCAAGGAGAAGCCCCAGGAGGGCTCCGTCCTCGCTGTCGGGCCCGGCAAGATCCTTGATGACGGTTCCCGCGAGGCGATCGACGTCAAGAAGGGGGACAAGGTCCTCTATGCCAAGTACGCCGGGACCGAGTTCAAGGTGGACGGCGAGGAGCTCCTCATCGTCAGCCAGAAGGACATCCTGGCGGTCGTCGAGGACTGACGACCGGCGTCGTCGAACCATTCACCCCGTTCCCGAACGCAATCCCGGAGGATCCACGAATTGGCTAAGCAGCTCATCTTCGACGAGACCGCTCGTCGTTCACTCAAGCGCGGCATCGATCGCCTTGCCGATGCCGTCAAGGTGACGATCGGCCCCAAGGGCCGCAACGTCGTCCTCGACAAGAAGTTCGGCTCGCCCACCATCACCAACGACGGCGTCACGATCGCTCGCGACATCGAGCTGGAAGACCCGTTCGAGAACATGGGGGCGCAGCTGCTCAAGGAAGTCGCGACCAAGACGGACGACGTTGCCGGCGACGGCACGACCACCGCGGTCGTGCTCGGTCAGGCGCTCGTCAGCGAGGGTCTCCGCGTCGTCACCGCCGGAGCCAATCCGATGGTCGTCAAGCGCGGGATCGAAGCGGCCGTCGAGGCGGTCGTCGCCGAGATCAAGAAGCAGGCCCGCCCGGTGGACAATCGCGAGCAGATCGCGGCCGTCGCCGCCATCAGCGCTGCGGACCCGGAGGTCGGCGAGATCATCGCCGAGGTGATGGACAAGGTCGGCAAGGACGGCGTCATCACCGTCGAAGAGGGCCAGAGCCTGGGCCTCGAGAAGGAATACACCGAAGGCATGCAGTTCGACCGGGGCTATGTCTCGGCGTACTTCGTGACCAACCCCGATCGGATGGAGGCGGTCCTCGAGAACCCGCTCATCCTGATCACGGACAAGAAGATCTCGAGCGTCCAGGACATGCTTCCCGCGCTCGAGAAGGCCGTCCAGCAGGGCAAGCCGACGCTGATCATCGCCGAGGACGTCGACGGCGAGGCGCTGGCCACACTGGTCGTCAACAAGCTGCGCGGGACCGTCTCCGTCCTGGCCGTCAAGGCTCCGGGCTTCGGCGACCGCCGCAAGGAGATGCTGCGCGACATCGCCGTCCTGACCGGCGGCACCGTGATCAGCGAGGAGATCGGCCGCAAGCTGGACTCCGTGACGGCCGAGGACTTCGGCTCGGCCCGCCGCGTCGTCTGCACCAAGGACGACACGACGATCGTCGACGGCGACGGCTCTGCGGACCAGATCAAGGCTCGCATGCAGCAGATCAAGGCCCAGGTCGAGGAGACCACCTCGGACTACGATCGCGAGAAGCTCCAGGAGCGCCTCGCCAAGCTGTCCGGTGGCGTGGCGGTGATCAAGGTCGGCGCGGCCACCGAGGTCGAGCTCAAGGAGAAGAAGCACCGCATCGAGGATGCGCTCTCGACGACCCGTGCGGCCGTCGAAGAGGGCCTCGTCGCCGGCGGCGGCACCACGCTCCTGCAAGCCATCCCGGCGCTCGACAAGGTCAAGCTCGAGGGTGACGCGCAGGTCGGCGTGGACATCGTCCGCAAGGCCCTCGAGGCCCCGGCCCGTCAGATCGCCGACAACGCCGGCGCGCCCGGCGAGGTCGTGGTCGCGAAGGTCAAGGGTCTCAAGAACGGCCACGGCTACGACGCCCTCAACGGCGAGTACGGCGACCTGTTCACCAAGGGCATCGTGGATGCCGCCAAGGTGACCCGGTCTGCCCTGCAGAACGCTGCCTCCATCGCCGCGATGGTCCTGACCACGGAGACCCTGGTCACGGATATCCCGGAGAAGAAGGAGATGGCCGGAGCCGGGGGCGGTCACGACCACGGTGGAGGGATGGACTTCTAGTCCGTTTTCGGCACCGATTTCAAGAGCCCCCGACGCTTCGGCGCCGGGGGCTCTTGCGTGCCCGTGACCATCGGCTCGCCGGCGCAATCGAGCCCCGCCGGCGAGCGCGATGGCGCTCCGGGACATGGTATCGATGTGATATCATACTCGGGACCGAAAGGAGGCCATTTCGATGGTCACGGAGCGCACCGCCTTCTCCCTCGCAGGGCTTCCCATCGCCGTCGTGTGTCTCGCTGCCGGGCTTGCCCTGGTCGCCTGGCCCGCCTGGCTCGTCTGGCAGATGATCGAGGCGAGGGCCTTCGACACGCTCGTCCTCGTCCCGTTGTTGCTGTGGATCCCGGTCGGCGTCATTGCTGCGGGCCTGACCGTGGTCAATCCCAACGAGGCGCGGGCCATCGTGTTCCTCGGCCGCTACACCGGGACGGTTCGGCGGCAGGGCTTCTGGTGGGTCAATCCGTTCTCCCTGCGACCCAGGATCTCGGTCCGGATCCGCAACTTCGAGACCGGCCGCCTCAAGGTCAACGATCGAAACGGCAACCCGATCGAGATCGCCTCGGTCGTCGTCTGGCGGGTCACGGATACCGCCGAGGCGCTCTTCGAGGTCGACGACTACGAGAGCTACGTCCACGTCCAGTCGGAGGCGGCTCTGCGTGGCCTTGCCATGACCTACCCGTACGACACGCACGACGACGAGGAGATGTCTCTGCGCTCCAGTCCGGCCGAGATCGCCGATCAGCTCAAGACCGAGGTCCAGGATCGGCTCCAGAAGGCCGGCGTGGAAGTGATCGAGACGCGAATCAGCCACCTCGCCTATGCGCCCGAGATCGCCAGCGTCATGCTCCGCCGCCAGCAGGCGGAGGCGGTCATCGCTGCCCGGACCCGTATCGTCGAGGGCGCCGTCGGGATGGTGGAGATGGCGCTCGATCAGCTCTCGTCGAAGCAGCTTGTCGAACTCGACGAGGAGCGCAAGGCTTCGATGGTGAGCAATCTGCTGGTCGTCCTGTGCAGCGAGCAGCAGACCCAGCCGGTGGTGAACGCCGGGACCCTGTACACGTGATCGACTGATCGATGGCTGAGCGGAAGTCGTTCCTGCTCCGCCTCGATCCGGCGGTCTTCGACGCGATCCAGCGGTGGGCCGCGGAGGACCTTCGGAGCGTCAACGGCCAGGTCGAGTTCCTGTTGCGGCAGGAGCTGCGCCGCTCCGGGCGCCTGCCGAGTGCCGGTCGATCGGAGCCAAGGCCCCCTCGACGCTAGGTGCGCTCGCACTGTTCGCCGGCGTCAGCGCGGCAGCGGGGCGATCGCATGACCAAGCCGAGATTCCGACCCACGTGATCATGTCGATGCTGCTGGAGCGGACCGGTCACGCTGGCGACCGCGGTCCGTGGGTTCCCGTCGGCGTGGGTGTCGGGACCGGCACGGCGTACGTCGGCTAGGTCGGGGAGGGGCACGACACGGAGCTGACGGCGATGGGAGACATCGTCAATACGGCCGCGCCTGTCGTCCGTCGCGGCCAGGGC
>JAOUEG010000079.1 GCA_029858845.1 Chloroflexota bacterium
CCCGCGAGCAGCGCGCCGCGACGGGCCGCCCGGATGGCGAATATGCGACCGCCCGTCGAGTCCGGGCGCCAGTTCGGTGACCAGGGGTTGTCGGGTCCCATGCCTGCCAGCGTAGGAGGTGACGCGGCCGAACGGGAGGAGCCCGATCCGTAGGTGGTGCGTGCGGGCCCCGGCTACGGTCGGACGAGCCAGCGACAGCCGAAGAGAGCCACGTCGAGCGGTCCGGCGCCAGGGATGCCGAGATGGACCGTCGCGGCCGGCTCGGAGTCGCCCCGCCGCGGCCGGAGGCGCACGGTGTGCGTGCCCACGTCGCTGTCGCGCGCGCCTCGTCCGCTGAGTGACGGTCGGAACCGCAGGTCCACGGTCCGCAGGCCGTGGCGCATCGTCGCGGTGACATCCTCCACGCCGATCTCGAGCGTCGTCAGACGCGCCGTGCCGCGGGCCCGCTCTGCCCGATCGGCGACGGACCACTCGGCCCCGGTCGGATCGTGCTCGATGAGGAACGGTGGGGCATCCGGGCCCAGGCGCGGGGCGGCGGCGAGCCGCCAACGGACCGCCCGGCCGTCGGCCCGGATGCGCTCACCCGCCACCGGCTCAGAGAGGTCCGAGCCTCGGGAACGCAGTCGCGCGACATCGGTCTCGATCGCGTCGGTGGCGATGGCCCACGTCGCGAGACCACCGCCCGCCGCGAGGGCGCGGACGGTCGGGGCACCCACCCACGAGCTCCCGGCCAGGGCCTCGTCGAACACCCCGATGAGCTCGAGGTAGGTGTCTCCGAGCCAGATCAATCGGTTGTACGTGCCGAGCCGGTCGTGGCGGCCGCCGCCGCCTGCGGACAGTCCGAGGGTCGCGGCCAGCTCGGCAGCCGCGACGTCCGGATCGGCAACGGCGATGACCAGGTGGTCGATGCCCAGATACATGCAGGGAGCGTAGCCGCTGGCCGGGCTGGGTAGGATGGCGCGGTGAGTCCAGCCGTCCGACTCGAGCGCAGCGGCCCAGGGGACGCCATCGCGCGCGTCACGCTCCAGCGCCCCGAGGTACACAACGCCTTCGACGCGTCCGTGATCGCCGAGTTGCGGGCGACCTTCGCGGCCCTGTCGCGGCAGGACGCGACGACGCTCCGCGCGGTCGTCCTGGCCGGTGACGGCCCCTCGTTCTGCGCCGGTGCCGACCTCGCCTGGATGCGCGCCGCGATGTCGCTCGATGTGGAGGGGAACGAGCACGACGCGATGGCGATGGCCGAGATGTTCGAGGCGATCGACACCTGCCCGGCTCCGGTCGTCGCCAGGGTGCACGGAGCCGTCCTCGGCGGAGGTGTCGGACTGTGCGCCGTGGCGGATGTCGTCATCGCCGAGAGCGGCACGAAGTTCGGGCTCAGCGAAACGCGACTGGGGATCCTGCCGGCCGTCATCTCGCCCTACGTCATCGCCAAGATCGGCGAAAGCCAGGCGCGGGCGCTGTTCCCCGGCGGCCGGCGGTTCGATGCGATCCGCGCCCAGCGGATCGGTCTCGTCCACGAACTGGCCGAGGGGGATGCCGCCCTTGACGCGGCGGTGGATGCGGCCCTGGACGACGTGCTCGCGGCCGGTCCCACGGCAGCGCGCGCCGCCAAGGCCATCGTGCGCGAAGTGCGGGGCCTCGGCCACGGGTCGGCCAAGTGGCACACGGCGCGCGTGATCGCCCGCCAGCGCGTGAGCGCCGAGGCCCGCGAGGGGTTCACGGCGTTCGACGAGAAGCGCCGACCAGCCTGGGCGCCCGACCACGACGCCTGAACGGCCGGGATCCGAGGTTGCCTCCCGCCGAAGCAGATGCGACACTCGCGACACGATGACGGACGATCTGAGCCCGAGCGAGGTCGCGCGGCGCCTCGGGACGTCCCCAAGGACCGTCCAGCGCTGGATCGCGTCGGGTCAGCTCCCAGCCCGACGGGTCGGAGGCCGCTGGCGTGTCGCGTTTGACGCGTTTGACGGGTTCGAGTCGACCCGATCCGGGACCGGGGCCGAACCGACCACCGGGACCGTCTCCCCGATCCGGGCGCTGTTCATCGCGAATCGTGGCGAGATCGCGGCTCGCATCCGGCGGACCTGCGAGCGTCTCGGGATCCGCGCCATCGCGCCGGCGACGGAGGGTGACGACGCCATCGACCTCCTCGACGCCGGCGTCGTGGTCGCGGCCGCCGTCCGTGCCGGCGCCGATGCCCTGCACCCGGGCTTCGGCTTCCTCGCCGAGAACGCCGCGTTCGCGGAGCGCGTCACGGCGGCCGGCCTCCGCTGGGTGGGCCCTCCCCCGGCGGCCATCCACGCGATGGGCGACAAGGCGGCCGCGCGCCGTCTCGCCGCCGGTCTCGGCGTTCCCGTCCTCGGCGGATACGACGATGCCGATCAATCGGACACCTCCCTCC
Organism: Chloroflexota bacterium; assembly: GCA_029858845.1. Classification (GTDB taxonomy): domain Bacteria; phylum Chloroflexota; class Limnocylindria; order Limnocylindrales; family CSP1-4; genus SPCO01. Next base: position 2,402 of record JAOUEG010000079.1, read on the forward strand.
TCGCGGCTGCCGAGCGGATCGGCTATCCGCTGCTGCTCAAGCCGGCAGCCGGCGGCGGAGGCAAGGGCATGCGGACCGTTCGCGATCCGAGTCGTCTCCTGACCGAGGTGGCGGCGGCCCGCCGGGAGGCGACGGCCGCATTCGGTGACGATCGCCTTGTCCTGGAGCGCCTCGCCGAGCGTGTCCGCCACGTCGAGATCCAAGTGCTGTTCGACCGGTTCGGGAACGGTGTCCACCTTGGCGAACGCGACTGCTCGGTCCAGCGCCGACATCAGAAAGTCCTCGAGGAGGCACCGTCGCCCGCGGTGGATCCGGGCCTCCGCGACCGGATGGGCGAAGCCGCCTTGAGCCTCGCCGGGGCCGTCGGCTACATCGGCGCCGGGACGTGCGAGTTCCTGCTGGACGAGCGCGGCGTGTTCACGTTCCTCGAGATGAACACGCGACTCCAGGTCGAGCACCCGGTCACCGAGTCCGTCACGGGGCGTGACCTCGTGGCGGACCAGCTCCGGATCGCGGCCGGCGAACCGCTGGGGATCGGGCCGTCGGACCTGCGCCTTGACGGCCACGCCGTAGAGGTCCGGCTGTACGCCGAGGATGCCGAGGCCGGCTTCCTCCCGGCGACGGGGCGCATCGAGCGCCTGCGCTGGCCGGTCGGCGAAGGGATCCGGGTGGACGCCGGCGTCACCGAGGGCGACCTGATCGGCGGTCGATTCGATCCGATGCTGGCGAAGATCGTGGCGCACGGCAGCGACCGGGCGGACGCCCTCGAACGCCTGGCGGACGCCCTGGATGCGACGGTCGTGCTCGGCCTGACCACCAATCTGCGCTTCCTGCGCTGGCTCGTGCGGGAACCCCTGCTCCGTGCCGGCGAAGCGCGCACGGACATGCTCGAGCGGCTCTGGCCGCCGGACGGGTGGGCCGAGCGATGGCCGGTCCCCGACTCCGCGTGGTCAGCCGCGGCCTCCCTCCTCGTCGGAACCGCTCACGACCCGTGGACGGGTGGCTGGCGGCTGAACGCCGCCCCGTCGGTGCGGCTGGAGGGAGTCGGCGAGATCCGGACCGTGGCGCCGGATGCGAGCGCCGTCGTCCGCCCGGACGCAGACCGGACCGACGGAGCCGCGACCGCCGAGGGCGTCCCGGCCGCCGAAGCGGTCCTGACCGGCGACACCGTGCACGTGGATGTCGGCGGGCGCAGCATCCCGATCCGACCGGCGCCACCGCCGGACGTGGACCGCGCCATCCGCGCCGCGGCCGCGGCGCACCACGGTGGTCCGGTGGAGCTGGTGGCCCCCATGCCGGGACGGGTCCGAGCGGTGGAGCTCGCGGTCGGCGACGCCGTCGAGCCCGGCGATCCCGTGATCGTGCTCGAGGCGATGAAGATGGAGCATGCCGTCACCGCGACCCTGGCCGGCCGGCTGACCGAGCTGCAGGTCCGCGTCGGCGATCAGGTCCAGCGCGGCCAGGGGCTCGCGACCATCGAACCCTGAAGCGGCCGGACGCGGTACCCTCACCCCGACCCGCTCGACGAGGAGATCAGCACTCGATGGCGCACCATGGATCGACCGCCCAGGAGCCGCTGCCGCAGACGCGCGATGAGCTCATGGAACTCCACCGCGAGACGCGCAAGCGTCGCAATGCTGCCCCGCACGGCAGCGAGGAGCAGGCGGCGGCGATCGATCTCATCGGCCGGATCGAGATCGAGATCGCTCGCATCGAGCGGGCGATGGATCCGCCGCTCGTCTGAGGCCGGACCCCACGTCAGCGTCGGCCGATCCCACGGCAGCGTCCGCGACACCCGGGGCGGACGACGATCGGCACGTCCGCATCTACGAAGTCGGCCCGCGCGACGGCCTGCAGAACGAATCCGCGGCGATCCCGCTGGCGGCCAAGCTCCGCTATCTGGAGCTGCTCGCGGACGCCGGTCTGGTCGAGATCGAGGCGACGTCGTTCGTGTCGCCGCGGGCCATCCCGCAGCTGGCCGACGCCGACGAGCTGATGGCCGGGCTGCCGCGACGCCCGGGCGTCCGGTATCCCGTCCTCGTGCCCAACGACCGCGGCCTGGCGCGGGCCGAGGCCGCCGGCGTGGACGCCATCGCCGTCTTCACCGCCGCGACCGACGCCTTCACCACGAAGAACATCGGGATGACCGTCGCCGCGTCGCTCGCGACCTTCGGTCCGATCCTGGCCAGGGCCGCGGCCAAGGGCTGGTGGCGCCGGGCCTACGTGTCGACGGCGTTCGGGTGCCCGTACACGGGCCGGGTTGACCCGCAGGCTGCCGTGGACGTGGCACTACGCCTCCGGGACCTCGGCGCCGACGAGATCTGCTTCGGCGACACGATCGGCGTGGCCGTGCCGGACCAGGTCGCGGAGGTCGTCGCCCTCGCGGAGGATGCGGGGCTGGCCGTGGACCGCCAGGCCTTCCACTTCCACGACACCCGAGGGACCGCCCTGGTGAACGTGGCGATGGGCCTCGCCGCGGGCGTACGCACGTTCGACAGCGCCGCCGGGGGCACCGGGGGCTGCCCGTACGCGCCCGGGGCCGCGGGCAATCTCGCGACCGAGGACCTGGTCTACTTCCTGGACGCATCGGGATGGCATCACGACGCCTCGCTCGAGGGGGTGCTCGCCGCCGCGCGATTCGTCGCGGAAGCGCTCGGGCACCCGCTGGCGACCAAGGTCGGCCAGGCCGGCGGCTGGGATCCCCGGACCGGCGCATCGACCGGGCGCGAGGGCGGCCGCTGACCGTTCCCGGGCGGCCGGGCCGGCGCCGCACGGGAGCTGCACCGGAGCCGACGCGCCGGAACTTGCTATCCTCCGGCCACCATGGACGGCGTCGTTCTCGTTCTGAACCAGAACTACGAGCCGCTCAACGTCTGCAACCTGCCGCGGGCCTTTCGCCTCGTATTCGGCGATAAGGCCGAGGTGATCGAGTACGACCACCAGATGGTGCGGACGCCGCGGACGGAATTCCGTGCGCCATCGGTCATCCGACTCCAATACCTCATCCGCCGACCGCGGCCTCGCGTCAAGCTGTCGCGCCGCGAGGTCTTCGCCCGCGACCGGCACACCTGCCAGTACTGCGGTCGCCAGCGCCACGACCTGACCCTTGACCACGTGATCCCGCGACATCGCGGCGGGGGCCACACGTGGGAGAACCTGGTGACCGCCTGCAAGCCGTGTAATCACCGCAAGGGTGGCAAGACGCTGGAGGAGGCACGCCTGCGCCTCCACCGTGTGCCGCACGAACCGCGCAGCGACATCTACTCGCTGTTCACGCCGTACCTGGATGACGATCGGAACGATGCGTGGCGGATGTACCTCTTCCTGGGGAAGAACTGACGCCTGGGGGGCGAGGGGCTTCGAACGCCATCGCGGCCGCCGTCCCGGCCGCCGTGCTCCGGCTGCTGCAGACCCTGTGGGACGCCGGTCATGCGGCCTATGTCGTCGGCGGCTCCGTGCGCGATGTCCTGATGGGTCGTCCGGCGACCGACTGGGATCTCGCCACGTCGGCGCTCCCGGACGAGGTCGAATCGCTCTTCACGGACACCCTCTACGAGAACGCCTTCGGGACGGTCGCGGTCGGAACCGACGACCCGGCGATCGGCGAGGTGGAGATCACGACGTTCCGGTCGGATCACGACTACGCCGACTTCCGCCGGCCGCACAGGGTGGAGTTCTCCGACTCGATCGCGCTCGACCTTGCCCGCCGCGACGTCACCGTCAACGCCATCGCCTGGGGAGCGCCGGCGGGCGAGGCGCCGCACATCGTCGATCCGTTCGGCGGGCAGGACGACATCGCCGCCGCGCTGCTGCGGACGGTCGGCGACCCGTTGGCGCGGTTCGAGGAAGACGCCCTGCGGATGCTCCGGGTCGTGCGCTTCGCGGCGACGCTCGGCTTCTGGGTGGACTCCGCGACCCTGGCGGGGATGACGGCGCGGGCAGACCGGGTGCGGCATGTCTCGGGCGAGCGCATCGCCATGGAGCTGGCAAGGCTCCTCGCAGCTCCGGTTCCGTCCATCGGGCTCCGATTGATGTCGGACACCGGGCTGCTCGGGATCATCTCTCCCGACCTGGCCCTGCAGCGTGGCATCCCGCAGAACAAGATCGACGGCGAGGATCTCTGGGATCACACCCTGCGCGCCGTGGACGCCGCTGCGGTCGAGCCCCCATACATCCGGATGGCGGCCCTCCTGCATGACATCGGCAAGCCCGCAACCATGGCGGACGGCCGATTCCTGGGACATGACGCCGTCGGGGCGGATCGGGCGGACGAGCTGCTTGAGCGGCTGCGCTGGCCGCGCCAGGAGCGCGATCGGATCGTCCATGTCATCCGCAATCACATGTACGGATACGAGCCGACGTGGTCCGATGCGGCCGTCCGCCGCTTCATCGCGAAGGTCGGCCGCGAGGCACTGGATGACCTGTTCCTCCTGCGCGAGGCGGACAACGTCGGATCGGGCCGGCCCCGGGATGGAGGCGGGCTGGCCGAGATCCGGGAACGCGTCGCGCAGCAGCTGGCGGCAGGGGTGGTGCTGGACCTGCACGACCTGGACATCGACGGCGACGTCCTGATGGCCGAGCTGGGACTCAGCCCGTCACCGCGCGTCGGAGCGCTCCTGCACGCGCTGCTCGAGCGAGCCGTCGCCGATCCGACGGTGAACCGGCGCGATCGACTATTGGCGCTGGCGCGCTCGCTGCTGGAGGACGTCCCGGCATGATCGAGCTCCTGCTGGAGGCCGAGCGGGCCCTGTCGTTCGGTCGGGTGGACCGCGCCGAGCAGCTCTACCGCCAGGTCGCCGACGCGGACCCGCACAATTCGATCGCGGTGGTCGGGTTGGCCCGCGTCGCGGTCGAGCGGACGGACGACCTCGGCGCATACATGCTGGCCCGGCGCGCTCTCGCCATCGACCCGGAGAACGACGCGGCCAGGCGCCTGGCGACGCGCCTCGAGGAGGTGCTGGCGACGCGCGGCGAACCGGTCGCGGATCCGATGCCGGCCCAGCAACCGCCGTCTCCGCCACCGTCCGGATCGCCTGCCGCGCCACCGTCGCGACCCGGGCCGCCGACGGTGCCCGGACCCGAGTCGATCCCCACCGCGTCGTCGGCGGAACCACCGGCTGCGCGACCCCG
>JAOUEG010000080.1 GCA_029858845.1 Chloroflexota bacterium
GCCGGCTGACCGCGGACGACGTCCTGTCCGCCCGCCAGTTCGACGACGGGATCGGGCTGTGCGGCGCACCCATCGAGGACCATCACGTCGGCGATGGCACCACGTGGCGCTATCTGCCCGATGGCGACGCGGTCGGGATCCCCTACCGCGCCTTGCTGGTGCGCGACGCTGCCAACGTCCTGGTCGCGGGGCGCTGCTTCTCGGCCACGCACGACGCCCATGCCAGCGTCCGCTCGATGGCCCAATGCATGGCGATGGGCCAGGCGGCGGGCACCGCGGCCGCGATGGCGGCCGGCGATCGGAATGCGTCCGGGCCCGGGCGGCGAGCGACCGCGGTCCGTGACCCACGCGACCTCGATGGCGCCGTCCTGCGCGACCGACTGCGGCGTGACGGCGCCATCCTCGCCCTCGAGGATGCGCCGGTCATGGTGGCGCCATGACGTTCGTCCGGACGGTCCTGGGTGACATCCCGCCCGGCGAGCTCGGCGTGACCTACGCGCATGAGCACCTCATCATCGACGGCGGACGGCCGGTCCTGATGGAGCCGGATTTCGACCTCTCGGACGTCGAGCGCATGACGGCGGAAGTCGCGTCGGCGGCGGCGCTCGGGCTCAGTGCGGCCGTGGACGCCATGCCCTGCGACGCGGGCAGGAACGCTGCGAAGCTGGCCGAGCTATCGCGCCGCACGGGTGTCCACATCATCGCCCCCACGGGGCTGCACCACGACCGCTACTACGGGTCTGCTCACTGGAGCCATCGGGTCTCGGTGGCCGAGCTCGCCGGCCTCTTCATCGCGGACATCGTCGACGGGATCGACGCGTACGACTACGCCGGGCCGGTCGTTCGTCGGACCGCCCATCGCGCCGGGATCATCAAGATCGCCGGTTCCGCCGATCGACTGTCGACGCGTGATGCGCGCGTCTTCGAGGCTGCGGCCATCGCCCATGCACGCACCGGCGTGCCGATCCTCACGCACTGCGAGCGGGGCACGGGCGCCGCGGAGCAGCTCCGCTTCCTGATGGACCACGGGGTCGGGGCCGATCATGTGATCCTGAGCCACATCGACAAGCTCGTGGATCGCGGGCTGCATCGGGAGCTGCTGGGCACCGGAGCCGTCGGTGAGTACGACGGATCGTTCCGCTGGAAGGCCGACGAGCCCAACGGGACGCTGCAGCTGCTGACCTGGATGCTGGAGGATGGGTTGGTGGACCAGATCGTGCTCGGGATGGATGCGGCCCGGCAGGGCTATTACAGGGCCTACGGTGGCAGACCGGGCCTGACCTGGCTGCTCGATGGCTTCTCGGCAGCCATGGAAGAGCACGGCCTGGAGGCCGCCGTCCGCCATCGCCTGTTCCTCGACAACCCCGCGCGCGTCCTCATGTTCGCCAGCCTTCCTCAAGGAGGAGCGCGATGATCGAAGGGTTGCAGACGAGCGTGGTCGGATCCCATGCGCGGCCGTCCTGGTTCGTCGCCGGGATCGCGGCGGCAGAGCGCGGCGAGTTCGGCCCGGTCGACCTCCAGGAGATGCTGGATGACGCGGTCGACCTCGCGCTCCGCGACCAGGAAGCCGCCGGCATCGATGTCGTGTGCGACGGGGAGATGCGCCGCGCCGGCTTCTTCACGGCGGAGTTCTACCGGCACCTGATCGGGGTCCGGCCGCTCCCCGCGGACCGGCGGCTGGGAGCCGGCGGCCACGACCAGCAGCACCGTTTCGAGGTCATGGAGCCCATCGCGGCACCGAACGGGCTCGGGGTGGTCGCCGAATTCCGCTACGCCGTCGCGCGGGCGACGCGGCCCCTGAAGGTCACGATCCCCGGTCCGTACACGCTGTCAGGCCGGCTGCGGAGTGGTCCGGGCGAGGTCTACGGCGATCGCAATGCCGCAGCAGAGGCCTTTGTGCCCATCCTGCGCGCGGAGGTAGAGGCCCTGGCCGCCGCCGGAGCCATGCACATCCAGATCGACGAACCATCGCCCGCGATCCACCCGGATGCGCCGAGCGACTTCTCGGGGCTGTTCGATGCGGTGGTCGCCCCCGTGGCCGGCCGGGTCCGGATCGGCGCCCACCTGTGCTTCGGCAACTACCTCGGGCGGCCATTGGCCCGACGAACCTACCGGCCCGTCCTCGAGGCGATGCTCGGCTTCCGGGCAGACGAGCTCGTGCTGGAGTTCGCCAACCGCGAGATGGCCGAGATCGAATTGGCCGGCGAACTCGCCGGGGCCGGCCGGGACGTTGCGGTCGGGATCGTGGACGTCAAGAACTATTACGTAGAGACGCCGGATGACGTCGCCCGGCGGATCGACACGACCCTTGCGACGGGCATCCCCCCGGAGCGCCTGACACTCGTGCCCGACTGCGGGTTCAGCCAGACCGCTCGCTGGGCCACCCTCGCCAAGCTCCGTGCCCTCGTCGCAGGTCGGGATCTCGTCATCGGACGGATCTCCGCCGCAGTGGGCCGAACCGACCCCTGATCCACTTTCCAGGCACGCAGGAGTAGCAGGAGGACAGCCATGGACGGCCACCGCATCTCGATGCTCGGGACCGGACTGATCGGCGATTTCTACACGATGACCCTGCACGGACAGCGTGGACGCGACCACGTGCGGGTCGTGTACTCGCGCAGCGAGGCCCGCGGATCCGCGTTCCGCGATCGCTGGGAGATCCCGGAGTCGACGACCGACCTGCGGGCCGCGATCGATCACCCCGAGACCGACGTCGTGATCGTGGCGTTGCCGAACTTCCTCCATGAGGAGGCCATCGGCCTGGCCGCCCGGGCCGGCAAGGCCATCCTGTGCACGAAGCCCCTCGGGCGCAACGCCGAGGAGGCCCGCCGGATGCTGGCGATGGTCGAGGATGCCGGGGTCTTCGCTGGCTACCTGGAGGACCTCTGTTACACGCCCAAGACGCTCAAGGCGATCACGGCGGCCCAGGCCGGCGCCATCGGCGACGTGACGTGGGTCCGCTCCCGGGAGACCCACCCCGGTCCGCACAGCGCATGGTTCTGGGATGGCCGCCTCACGGGGGGCGGTGCGATCGTGGACCTGGGTTGCCACTGCATCGAGATCATCCGCAGCTTCGTCGGCAAGGGGAATCGGCCGGTCGAGGTGCTGTGCCACACGGACACGCTGGTGCATCCGATCTCGGATGAGGACAACGCCGTCGCGCTCATCCGCTTCGAATCCGGGGCGATCGGCCAGTTCGAGGTCAGCTGGACGTTCCGGGGTGGGATGGACCTCCGTGACGAGGTGGCCGGGACGCACGGCACGATCTGGATGAACCACTTCCTGCGGACCGGTTTCGAGATGTTCACGGCCGGCGATTCGGGTGATGGCGGCTATGTCGCCGAGAAGGCCGAGACGTCCGCGGGCTGGCTCTTCCCGGTCGGCGACGAGGTCTCCGAACTCGGCTACGTGGACATGTTCACGGACATGTTCCGGTCGCTCGAAGCTGGTGCGCCGCCGCGGGAGACGTTCTACGACGGGTACGTCGTCAACGCCATCATGGACGCCTGCTACCGATCCGCCTCGAAACACGGCTGGGAGCCGATCGAGCTCGAGTGGCGCGGCGGATCCACGCCTCGGATCTCGTCCACGCCGGAGCGTCACGAGGGCCTGGTCGTCATCAAGCGCGAGATCCTCCCGGATGGCCGCCACAAGCTGATCCTCAAGGACGAGACAACGGGCGACTTCATGGATCGAGTGGTCTCGGGCGCATGAGATCCCGCGCGCCGCTCGGGGGCGGGATCCTGCCCTGGCCGGCGAGGTGAAGCCGGAGATCGTCCCGGCCGCGGCATGGCCGGACCGTGTGGCCCTGCTGCTGGCCGATCGGCTGGAGGCGAAGCCTGATCTCGTCGTCTGCCTGCCGACCGGCGCCACGCCGCTGCCGGTGTACCGGCGACTGCCCGCAACCCTCCTGGACCGGCGCGTGTCGATGGCGCGGGCGACGGTCGTCATGCTCGATGAGTACCTGGGGCTGCCGAGCGGCCATCCGGCTCGCTGCGATTCGCAGCTGCGCAGCTTCCTGCTGGATCAGCTCGACCCGCGACCAGGTGGGTTCGTCGGCTTCGACGTCGATGGGCCGGATCCGGCGGCCGCCTGCGTCGCGTTCGACGCGGCCGTGACCGCTGTGGGCGGTCTCGACCTCGTGGTCCTTGGTCTGGGTCGCAACGGACATGTCGGCATGAACGAGCCGGGCTCCGCGGGTGACGCCCCGACTCGCGTGGTCCGGCTGGCTCCCAGTACGCGAGCATCCGCGATCGGCTACGGCGCAGACCCGCCTCCCACCCATGGCGTCACGCTCGGGATGGCCGGCATCCTGGCGGCCCGGGAGATCTGGCTCCTGGCCACGGGCGCGCCGAAGGCGGAGATCCTGCACCGGGCCCTCGACGGGCCGGTCACGCCGGAGGTGCCGGCGTCGCTGTTGCGCCACCATTCGGGGCTCACGGTGATCACCGATGACATCGCGGCCACGGGAGGATCGCCGCGCTCGGATTGACATCGGAACGGCATCCGGCAGCCGCGCGCCACGAGCTCGGTTGCGCCGCTGGAAGTGGCCGGCACGACGCCGGAATCGGATCGACGCACGCGTGCACGCTTGCGATCCTCGATAATCGATCACCGACCCGGCGGAGCGTCGAGGGCAGACCGTTTCGAGCGCCCAGGGTCTTGACCGCCTGGACCCGGCCACGTACGATCCCGCCATCCATCTAGACTGTCTAGACAATCCCGTTCGCGGCGGCCGGCCCTGGACCACCGGCCCCGCGAGACGAGCGGACAGGAGTGCGGATCCGGACATGCGCAGGATCGCCGACGTCGGTGCCGCCGTCATCGGGACCGGATTCATCGGGACCGTCCACGTGGAAGCGCTGCGCCGCATCGGGGTGCAACTCAGGGGTGTCCTGGGCAGCTCGCCGGAGCGCGGCGCCGCACGAGCCGACACCCTCGGCGTGGTCAAGGCGTACGCCAGTCTCGAGGAGATGCTCGGTGATCCCGCCGTGGATGTCGTCCACGTGACCTCGCCCAATGACCTGCACGCAGCACAGACCAAGCTGCTCCTCGCCGCCGGCAAGCATGTCGTGTGCGAGAAGCCGCTGGCGATGACGTCGTCGGAATCGGCCGAGCTGGTCGACCTGGCGGCCTCGACCGGCCTCGTCAATGCCACGAATTTCAATATCCGCTACTACCCGCTCAACCAGGATGCTCGCGAGCGGATCGCGGCTGGGGCCATCGGCGATGTGCGACTCGTGACCGGACGCTACTTCCAGGACTGGCTCCTGTTGGACAGCGATTGGAACTGGCGGCTCCAGCCGGACCGCGGCGGAGCCTTGCGGGCCGTCGGGGACATCGGTTCGCACTGGCTGGATCTCATGACCTACGTGACCGGCCAGCGCATCGTGGCCGTGGTGGCGGACCTGGCGACCTTCATCGAGACGCGCCGGGAGCCGACCGGCCCGGTGGAGACCTTCTCCACGGATCGAGCCGCGGAAACGGTCGAGCGACGGATCGCCACCGAGGACGCGGCGACGATCCTGCTCCGGTTCGAGAACGGCGCTCGCGGTGCGCTGGCGATCAGCCAGATCAGTGCCGGGCGCAAGAACTCACTGCAGTACGAGATCGATGGCTCGACATCCGCATGGGCCTGGGATTCCGAGCAGCCCGACCAGGCGTGGCTCGGCCACCGGGATCGGCCCAACGAGATCCTCATCCGCAATCCGGCCCTGATGGGTCCGGCCGGGCAGGCGGCCGCCGCGCTGCCCGGCGGACACGTCGAGGGGTTCTTCGACACCTTCTGTGCCCATTTCCGTGCCGTGTACGCGGACGTGGTAGCCGGGGCGGCCTCCTCCCGCCCCGGCTATCCCACGTTCGCCGACGGTCACGAAGAGATGCTCATCGGCGAGGCCATCGCCGAGAGCGCCCGCACCGGACGCTGGGTGGACGTCGCGCGCACGCCCATCGCCAACTTGCCGGCCAAGGAGGAAGCGACACGATGAAGCTCGGCCTGCTGACCGCACCATTCCCGTCCACACCCCTCACCGATGTCGTCGAGTGGGCCTCCGCCAACGGCTTCGAAAGCCTCGAAGTCGCATGCTGGCCGGCGTCGTCCGGCCCGACCCGGCGATATGCCGGGACCAGTCACATCGATGTCGCCGACCTGTCCGCCGACGAAGCGTCGGACGTGCGCGCCGGGATCGAGGCGAGAGGTCTCTCGATCTCCGCCCTGGGCTACTACCCCAACCCGCTCCACCCGGATCCCGCCCATCGCGAGGAGGTCATCGCCCACCTCAGGCACGTCATCACCGCGGCGGAGAAGATGGACGTGGGCCTGGTCAATACGTTCATGGGCGGCGACGCGTCCAGGACGCAGGACGAGAACTGGGACGTCGCGCTCCGGGTCTGGCCGGACATCGTAGCCTTCGCCCGGGATCACGGACGCAAGATCACGATCGAGAACTGCCCCATGATCTTCAGCGCCGATGAGTGGCCGGCCGGACACAACATCGCCTGGTCGCCCTACATCTGGCGCCGCATCCTCGAGACCTGGGGCGACACCGTCGGCCTCAACTACGACCCTTCACACCTGGTCTGGCTGATGATCGACCAGACCCGCTTCATCAAGGAATTCGGGCCGCACATCCTGCACGTCCAGGCCAAGGACGTGACGATCGACCGGGACGGCCTGTACGAACGCGGCACGCTGTCGTCCGGGATCGGCTGGCAGGTGCCGCGTCTGCCCGGGCTCGGCGATGTCGACTGGGCGCGGTTCCACGCGGACCTGTACCGAGCCGGGTACGACGGCGACATCATCATCGAACACGAGGACCGCCGATTCGAGGAGACCGACGAGCTCATCAAGCGCGGGTTCCTGCTCGCCCGCGACGTCCTTCGCCCCTACATCAAGTGAGCGTCATGAGGCTGACGATCGATTCCCTGACCGAGCGCGACATCGCCAAGGCGATCGATCATTCGCTCCTGCGCCCGGAACTCGACGACGCGTTCGTGGCCGACGGCTGCCGGCTCGCGGCGGAGTACGCCGTGGCATCGGTCTGCGTCCGGCCGACCGACGTACGCCGGGCAACGGCCATCCTGGATGGCACCGACGTGGCGGTCGGGACGGTCGTCGGCTTCCCTCACGGCGATCACCGCACCGAGACCAAGGTCTTCGAGGCGCGCCAGGCACTCGCCGACGGGGCCACGGAGCTGGACATGGTGATCCAGATCGGGGCTCTCAAGTCCGGACGCGACGCGGACGTAGAGGAGGACATCCGCGCCGTGGTCGAGGTGGCCCACGCGTCCGGCGCGATCGTGAAGGTCATCTTCGAGAACGCCTACCTGACCGACGACGAGAAGGTCCGCGCCTGTCACCTGTCCGAGGCGGCC
>JAOUEG010000081.1 GCA_029858845.1 Chloroflexota bacterium
GCGAACTGCGCCACCGCCGTGATGATGCCGATGGCCTGCAGGGCGAGGCCGGCGACCCAGGCCCACGACCTCGTCGTCCAGAACCCGTACGCCAGGACGAGGCTCAGGCCCGCGTACAGGAGCGTGCCGGCCCCAACGGCGTACATGAACGTGTCCGGCACTGGGACCTCCGTCCCGAAGGTGGCGACGCCAACGAGCGCGAGACCACCAATGAGCGCGGGGATGGCTGCGATCAAGGCCAGGACCGCAAGGATCGTGACACCCAGGGGACGCGACATGCTTCACCTCCAACGCCGTAGCGCGAGATCTGACGTGCGGTATTACGCTACGACACGTAGCGTAGCGAATCAGCACAGCGATGTCCAGCCTCCAGCTGGTCTTGCATTACGCTCTGGAGACTCATGACCGCGATCGAGCCATCCCGAAGGGGTCGACCCCGCAGCCAGCGCACGCACGAGGCGATCCTCGAGGCGACGCGTTCGCTGCTCCTCGAGAAGGGCTACCCGGCGCTGACGATCGACGCGGTGGCGGCGCGGGCTGGCACGGCGAGGACGACGGTCTACCGTCGATGGGCGACCAAGGGTGCGCTCGTGCTGGAGGCGACTGCCGAGCATCTCGCGATCGGCATCGTTCCGGACGCCGGCAGTACGCGCACCGATCTCGGAGTGGCGCTCCGTCAGCTCACCGCGACGTTCTCGGATCGGCTCGCGGCGATCGTGATGCTGGCCGTGATCGCCAACCTGGACGAGGATCCGTTCATGGCGCGCACATTCCGGAGCGAGATCGTCTACCCGTGGCGGACGTCCGCGGCTGCCGCGCTCGAGCGGGGCGTGGCTCGCGGCGATCTTCCTCCGGACGCGGACATCCCATTCCTGCTCGACGTGATCGTCGGGACGGTGTTCCAGCGCGCGGTCATCAACGCGCAGTCAGAGACGGACGGGCTCGACGAGGCGATCCTCGACCTGGTGCTTGCCCGGTAGGGCACGAAGGAACAACAACCGTACGGACGGCCCTGTCCCGGGCTGCCGGATCAGCGTGCCCCATCCAGGTAGAGCAGGACGGCGAGCACGCGACGGTTGGCGTCCGGATCTTCCTCCAGCCCAAGCTTCGAGAAGATCGTGCTGCACGTGCCCTCGAGGGTCTTGACGGTGATGCCGAGTCGCTCGGCGATCGCCCGGTTCGACCGACCTTCGGCGAGCAGGGCCAGGGCCTCGCGCTCCCGGTCGGTCAGGCGGCTGATGCGATCGTCGCGCCGCCGCGCCCGGACGAGCTCATCGACGACGGCCGGGTCGATCGCCGAGCCCCCACTCGCCACCCGGCCCGCGGCATCGAGGAGCTCCTGGGCATCACCCAGCCGGTCCTTGAGCAGGTAGCCGACGCGGTCCACGCCACTGCCCAGGAGCTGGAGCGCGTAGCCGGGCTCGAGGTACTGCGAGAGCACCAGGACTCCGACCGTGGGATGCACCTCACGGATCCGCAGGGCGGCTGCCAGTCCACCGCTCGTCCCAGGCGGCATCCGGATATCCACGACCGCGAGGTGCGGCTCTGCCGCGGCCACCACGTCGAGCAGCTCGGTTGCGTCGCTGGCTTCGGCGACGATCCGGAACCCGCCTTCCGACAGGATCCGTGCGACGCCCTGGCGGATGACGACCGAATCGTCGGCGACGATCGCCCGCGGCTCGATCACTGGACCGGGAGGCTCGCCCGGACCGTGGTGCCCTTCCCGGCCCGGCTGTCGATCGTCAGCGTCCCTCCAAGTGCGGTCATCCGGTCATCGAGACCGCGGAGGCCGGACCCGCGACGCGGGTCCGCGCCACCGATCCCATCGTCCGCGATCTCGAGCTCCAGGTGCTGGTCGACGCTGACTGCGCTGATGCGGGCGTGCGAGGCCCCCGCGTGCCGCTGCGTGTTGGTGAGCGCCTCGGCGATCGTGAAGTAGGCCGTCGACTCGACGACCGCAGGGAGCCGCTCGGGTACCTCGACGTGCACCTCGACCGGGACCGAGGCCCGACGAGCCAGGCCCGCGACCGCCGGCCCGAGACCCTCATGCTCGAGGATCGCCGGGTGGATCCCCCGCGCGAGCTCGCGCAGCTCGCGGATCGCCCCGGCGAGCTCGTTCGACAGTGCGTCGAGGTGATCCCGCAGGGGTCCCGGCGCCTCCGCCGACCCGGCGATGGCACGCGCCTCGTTGAGCGCGAGCGAGACGGCCACGAGACGCTGCTGGGCGCCGTCGTGGAGGTCACGCTCCAGGCGCCGGCGCTCCTCCTCGGTAGCCGTCACGATGCGGGCCCGGGACGCGGTGACCTCTTCGAGCTGGGTCCGCAGCGCTGCCTCAAGGCGCTCGTTCTCGAGAGCGAGCCGAAGGACGGGGATCACGCCAGCGAGCAGCTCGGGGTGCTCCAGCACAGCCGGGTCGTGGACGAGGGCGGCTGCCGGGGCGTCGCTCGAGCCGACCGTCGTGACCGAGCGTCCTGTCTCCGGGCCGGGCAGCGCGACCGTCCTCCCGTCCTCCGCAAGCCAGGTGCCGTCCCCGCATGCCCGCAACAGATCGAGCGACGGGTCACCGAGCGCCGTCCGGACGGCGGCGCCCATCGTGCTCGCCGCGTCGGGGCCACCAAGGTGGGCCGCCAGGGGCGCGAGCGGTCCGACGGCACGCCGCTGCCGCAGCACGCCGAGCAGGAACGCGATGGGGACGAGCACCCGCAGCGCGAACACGGCCCATCCGAGGAGGTAGTCGATCGGCGGCGCCAGCTCGACGACCGCAGTCTCTGTGCCCGTCGACCAGGCGTAGTCGAATGCGCGCCAGGTAGCACCGGTCATCGCGAGCGACCCGGCGACGAGCACGGGCCACCGGCTCCGCCTGGCGACCGTGCCGGCGCCGATCAGGCGCGAGACACCGACCAGGCCGACCACGACGAACAGGATCGCCATCACGAGGTTCGAGCCTGTTTCCACGATGGCGAACAGCTCGGGATCCGTTGCGATGGCGAAGGGGTTCGGTGGGAAGCCCGAACCGGGGCCCAGGAAGACCGCCGGGTCTTGGAGGAACAGCCGACCGGCGCTGCGCACCGCCATGGCTCCGGCCAGTGCCAGGACCAGTGGCCGCGGGCGGAGCGGGTTGCCCGGGGCCGAGAGGAGGAGCAGGAGGATCGCCAGGGTGAGGTCGTAGTAGCCCTCGAACGCGAACCCGAGCGTCGTCAGGACCGGGCGGAGCGTTGGTCCGTAGCTGCCGACGAACCACAGCGCGCCGCTCGCGATGAGCAGCGGACCAGCGGGGGATGCTGGCCGATACCAGGCGGCGAAGAGGCCTGCGGCCACGAACGACAGACCTGTCACGGCGTCCAGAGCGAGGAACTCGAGCGGAGCGCCGCTGGCTGCGCCGACGGCGGTCGTCACGGCGGCGAATGCCGTGGCCCCGGCTGCCATGAGCACCACCGTCGATCGCTTCATGGCGACGGATGGTCGCACAAGCGTCAACCGCGGACACCCGGGGAATCCCGGGTCGGTCGGCCGGGGATGGCTCTCTGGGTGATGGCGCAACGTGGCCGTATGGTCGGAGCCTCATCCAACAGGAGGAAGCCATGCACCGGAGAACCCTCGCCCGAGCCGTCGCGATCGCCGCGGTTGGATCCGCGATCATCGTCGGGTCCGTCAGCGCCGCAGCCCCGACCGTCCGGGTCAGCGACTCGTACACCGTGCGGTTTCACGATCCCCTCTGCGGCGTGGACCAGATGACGACGCTGACCGAGCGTTGGACCTGGACCGAGTTCGCGGACGGATCGGCAACGCTCCACGTTGTCCGGACCTTCGTCCCCGACGACCCGAGACTGCCCGCTGAGAAGGGTGCCGGCACCAACCGCATCTCGCCCGACGGGACCCAGACGGTGACTGGTGCCCCGTTGCGCATCTACTGGCCGGAATCGACCGGCAAGCACGGGATCATGGTCGTCGCAGCAGGGATCGCCGTGTTCTCCGAGGACGGCGCGACCTTCCGGGGGCGGACGCCCGACCTGAGCGACGAGGCGCTCGACCGGTACTACTGCGGCGAGGTTGACTAGCCGTCCGATCCGCCTGGCGGGATGCCGGCCGTTGCCACTGAGAAGAAGTTGCTCATCGCGGACGTATCCGGTCGTCCGGAGGCAGGCGGGAAACGGCGCTCTAGCGCCGTTTCCGGTCGAGGAACTCGCGAAACCGCTGGCGCGTGTCAGGCGATCGGAAGCAGGCGAGTTCGCCCTCCTCCTCACTTCGCGTCGCCGCGTCGAACTGGCCGTCCAGGGCGCGATGGAACCCGATCTTGGTCCAGGCGACGCCGACGCGTGGGTACGACGCGATCCGATGCGCGAAGGCTTCCGCTTCGGCCAGCAGGGACTCGGGCTCTGTCACCCGGTTGACGAAGCCGATCCGCTCCGCCTCCTCGGCGTCGATGCTCTCCGCGTCGAGCGTGAGGTACATCGCACGGCCGAGGCCGACGACCCGCGGCAGGAGCCAGGTCATGCCGCTCGTCGGGCTCAGACCGAGCGGCGTGTCGGGCAGGCCGAATTGTGTCCCCGTGGCGGCGAAGCGCACGTCGCACATGAGCGCCAGCTCGAAGCCGCCCGCCAGCGCGTAGCCATGGATCGCCGCGATGATCGGCTTCGGGCAGGCCCGGAATGCCGTGGAGACCCGCATGTAGCGCGAGATCGTGTCCGCGAAGGCGGGCTCGTCCATCGCCTCCATCGCCTTGATGTCGCCGCCGGCGGAGAACGCGCGGCCGCGGCCGGTGAGCACGGCCGCCCCGATCGATTCCGAGCGGCCCAGCGTGTCGACGGCTTCGTAGAGTCCGTCCAGCATCTCGTCGTTGATGGCGTTGAGCTTGTCCGGCCGGGCAAGCGTGATGAGCGCGACATCGCCCCTGATCTCGACCTCGACGACGGCCATCATTCGACCTCCACTCGATAGCTCCGGATCACCCGGCGGGTCTTCTTCTCAGTCGCGATGCCGCCCGGTCGAACGAGCGACACCGCCGCCGTGAAATTGAGCTCCGCCCGGAGTCGGGTCGCGACCTCCCGCGCGAGCGCCTCGTGCTGCGCCGCAGGCAGTTCGGGCGCGACCTCGACGGTCAGCGGTACCGGATAGTCGATCGGCGGCGGGCGATCGATGACGACCCTGAACTCGCCGGTGACGCGTGGCGCGAGGCTCATGAGGACCGCCTGGATCGACAGCGGGAAGACGTTCACCCCCTTGACGATGAACATGTCGTCAGACCGACCGAGGATCCGGAACCGGAAACTCGTCCGCCCGCACGCGCACGGATCGGTGAACACCTGCATCAAGTCGTGCGAGCGCATCCGCAACAGCGGGCAGGCCTCGCGATGGATCGAGGTGTAGACGACCTCGCCCTGCTGGCCATCGGTGAACGGCAATACCTCGCCGCTGTCGGGGTCGACGAGCTCGGCGATGGCGATCCCCGTCCCGCCGAAATGAACGCCGTTCTGCTGTTCGCACTCCCCGGAATGCAGGCCCAGCTCGCCGGTGCCGTACTGGTCTCGCGCGACCATGCCCCAGGTGTCCTGGATCCGCTCGCGATAGCCCGGCACCTGCAGGCCGGCCTCACCCGAGAAGTAACCCCTGCGCAGCCCGACCGAACGCGGCTCGATGCCGAGTTGGCCGGCCACCTCGGCCAGGCGCACGGCGTAGGACGGGGTCGCCCAGATGCCGATCGGGTCGACCAGCCCGGCCATCATCGTCAGCAGACGTTCGCTGTGGCCGACTCCGAACGGGATGGTGGCCGCGCCGACGGTTTCGAAGGTCAGGTGATCGCTCAAGCCGCCGGCGTACAGGTTGTAGTTCATGCACTCGAACACGATGTCGCCCGGCCGGCAGCCCATCGCCCACAGCGCCCGCGCGCCCGTCTCGCAATAGTCGGCGATATCGCGGCGCGTCAGTCCGATCCGCATCGGCTGACCGGTCGTACCACCCGTCGCCTGGATGCGCACGATCCGGTCGAGCGGCGCGCACTGGTTGGCGCCGAGCAGCGTGCCGTCGGCCTGGGAATCCGCGATCTCGGCCTTCTCCATGAACGGGATGCGGGGGAGGTCGGCGACGTGGCGGATCTGGTCCGGCTTCACGCCCGCCATGTCGAGCCTGGCGCGGTAGAACGGGCTGGTCGCATAGTCGTAGGCGATCTGTTCGGCCAGGCGTTCGTTCTCGAGCCGCCGCACCGCCCCGGGCGACAGCGTTTCGATCGCCTCGTTCCAGAACCTGCCGGTCAAGATCGAACCTCCGTGCCGGATCAGCGGGCGTCCACCTTCCGTATCGATGCCGAGCCGTACGGTACTCTCGCCGCCCCCAGCCCGGGCTGGTCCCGCCCGGAGAGCCTACTCTCGAAGTCCCCGTGACGCGCCTCCGGTCCCGCACTCGCGATCCGGCGGTGCGGCGGTCGGCCTGGGAGTCGACCGGCTGTCAGCTTGCGTGTTGGCCAGACCTCTCCCTTGACGTGCCGACCGTGGAGGTGAAGCAGAGCTGGAGACCTGCCGGCGCCCGCTACACTGGCCGGCCACGATGGCCGCGATGGCCGCGACCGTCGTCGCCCCGCGAGAGGAAGACGATGCAGCGAGCCATCCGAGCCGTTCTCTGGGTTGTGATCGCCATCCAGATCGTGCTCGCGGTCGCGTTCGCATTCCAGGTTCAACCGGCGATCGAGCTGTGGCCGTTCTCAGGCCGGACGCCCCTGACCAACATCTTCATCGGCTCGATCTTTGCCGCCGCAGCCGCATCTACCGCCTGGTGCCTCGTGCTGCGCTCCGACCGGGGCCTCGCCGGGATCGCGATCGACTACATCACGATCTTTGCCCCGTTCGCCGTCATCTCGTTCGCCCAGGTTGTGGGAGGCAATACCGATTCGAGCCTCCACGTGGCCGCGTTCGGCGTCGTCTCGGCTGTCGGAGCCCTGGTTGGAGTCCGGCTCCTGCGTTGGAGCCTGTCCCGCCCATGGCGGGACCCTCGGCCGACACCCCGCCTGGTCCGGGGATCGTTCGTCGTGTTCATCATCGCCCTGCTGCTCGTCTCCGGGTTGCTCATCGTCCAGGTGCCCGACATCCTTCCGTGGGCGATCACCCCAGAACTGTCGACGCTCATCGGGTGCATGTTCCTCGGAGCGTCGGCGTACTTCGCCTTCGGGGTCGTTGATCCGCGCTGGGAGAATGCCGGTGGACAGCTGGCAGGGTTCCTCGCCTACGACATCGTGCTCATCGTGCCCTTCATCGTTCGTCTGCCGACCATCGACCCGAACCTGCTGCCGAACCTCATCG
>JAOUEG010000082.1 GCA_029858845.1 Chloroflexota bacterium
GACGGTCACCGGTTGACGCATGGTGGGACCCGCAGCGACGAGCTGGGCGATGTCCTCGCGGGTGAACTCGGCAAGCGCATGGTGGCCGCCCGCCTGGCCTCCCATCAGGAGGCGCACGACGAACGCGCCCTCCTGCTCGAAGAAGAAGACGTCGCGCGGCTTCTGCTGGTCCATATACCGCCCGAGCACGCGGAAGGCCGTCTCGTAGTAGCCGGCTTCGTGTGGCGGTGGCGGCACGCTGCGGCCGCGTCGGGCGGCGGCCTCGTCCATGAACCGGGCGATGTCCTCGTCCAGGAACGTCAGGGTCTCCTTGGTCTGGGTGCCGACCGATTCGGACCAGGTCCCGCCGGCGGCCCCGGATACGACGAGTCCCTGCACGATGAATCCGTCCGGCGCCTCCAGGAGCAGGACGTCCTTCATGCCGCGCTGGTCGAGGAACGCGCCGATGGAGCGGAAGACCTCCTCGAAGTCCTGGCGCGGGCTTCCCTCGTAGATCCGCATGCGGACTGGTCCCTCCGATCGAACACCGGCGCTCCGGTGCGGTGGCCCGCGCTCCAACGCGGCGCTCGCCCATCCGGCCGACCCGGTGGCCCCGAGTGTACCGAGCCACCCCTCCCCCAGCAAGGTCCACTCGACCTCTTCAGTCGCCGCGCGGCGGCCGTGGGAAGAATGCACTCGTGCGTCGGACGTAGGCCTCGTACCCGGGTCTGCGCTCGCCGATGGTCCGCTCCAGCAGTGCGACACCGGAGATCCGCAGCAGCAGGAAGGACATGAGCAGCGGACCGATGACCGTCCACCATGCCCCGCTCGATGCGGCCACCAGGTACAGGCCCCACCAGACGCAGAAGTCACCGAAGTAGTTGGGGTGTCGCGTGTACCGCCACAGGCCGCGGTCCAGGACCTTGTCCCGATTGGCTGGGTCGCCCTTGAAGCGGACGAGCTGCAGGTCGCCGACGGACTCGAAGGCGAGCCCGACCCCCCACAGAACGAGGCCGCCGAGGTCCAGCGGCCCGAGATCCGTCGCCGGCTCCTGCGCACCCTGGACGGGCAGCGACACGACCCAGGCGAGGCCGGCCTGGAACAGGAAGACCACGAACAGGCTGACCCACCAGAAGGAGGGTCCGATCCGCTCGCGCATCCGAACGTAGCGGAAGTCCTCGCCCTTCCCGGCGTTCCGCCAGCCGAGGTAGATGGCCAGGCGAAGTCCCCAGATCGTCACCAGGGCGACCACGAGGAGGGAGCGTGCGGACGCCTCCGACGGACCGCCGAGTTGCAGCAGTGTCGCCCAGGCGATCGCGACGAATGCCAGCCCCCAGACGGGGTCCACGATGGACGCGTCCCGGAGCGCGACGCTCACGAGCCACACGGCGACCATGAAGCCGGCCGCGACGACCAGGTTGGTGAGGTAGATCTCCATCGCCGCCTTGCTCCGTCGCCGCCGCGATCAGTCGCTTGCGAGCAGCACGGCGAGGCGACCGGCCTGCCGGGCATCGTTGACGATCAGGGCCGTGTTGGCGGCGATCGAGGCGCCGTCCGTGATCTCGGCGATCCGGGCCAGCAGCCACGGGGTCAGGGCCGGACCGCCGATGCCGGCGGCATCGGCGTCGGCGATGGCGCGGGCGACGGCCTCGCGCGCCACCGCATCGGGGAGGGCTCTGTCGCCCGGAACGGGAACCGCCACCAGGACGCCACTCCCCAGGCCGAGGCCGAGGTGCGTCCGGACCACCTCGGCGACCGCCGCCAGATCGGGCGCGGCGTACGGCGCCGGGATCCCGGACGACCGCGCGAAGAATCCCGGCAACTCGTCCTGCCCGACCGAGATGACCGGCACGCCCTGGGTCTCGAGGTACTCTAGCGTCGCCGGCACGTCCAGGATCGCCTTCGGACCGGCGCACACGACGACCATCGACGTCCGGCCCAGCTCCTGCAGGTCGGACGAGATGTCGAGGGTCGGGGCCGTCGACGATCCCGGGACTCCGAGGGCGCCGCGGTGGACGCCACCGATCCCGCCCGTCGCGAACACGGTGATCCCGGCGGCGCGCGCGGCGATCATCGTGGCCGACACCGTCGTCGCCGCCCACCCGCCGTCGGCGAGTGCGATGGCCAGCGACGGGCGCGCGGCCTTGCGCACGGAACCGGTCGGCGCGGTCGCCAGCGCCTCGAGCGCCTCGGGAGCGAGCCCGACGAGCAGCCGGCCACCGTGGATGGCGACCGTGGCAGGGACCGCCCCCGATTCGCGGATCGCCGCCTCCGAGTCGGATGCCACCTCCAGGTTCCTCGGGTACGGCAGACCGTGGCTGATGAGCGTTGATTCGAGCGCCACGACCGGTCGGCCCTCGGCCAGCGCGTTGGCGACCTCGGAGCGGAGCAGCAGGCGGTCGGTCACGGATGGTGGGATGGTCATGCGGTCAGGGTAGCGCCGCCGCTACCCTGACGCCCATGCCGGACGTGCGCCCGCTGACTCCCGCCGACATCCGTCGCCAGGTCTTCATCGAGGAGCTGGACCTCTCGTCCGACGGCCGGACGGCGGTCGTGATCCGGCGCCAGGCGCGCGGCCTCCACTACGTCAGCCACCTGTTCGCGGTCGCGCTCGACCGGGGACGGGCGGCGCGCCCGCGTCGGCTGAGTGACGGGATGATCCGGGACGCCCGTCCATCCATCTCCCCGGATGGACGGACGATCGCGTTCACCCGGTCGGACCCCGCCGGCGATGGCCCCTGTCGGCTGGTGACGATGTCGATCGACGGCGGGACGCCACGCATCCGCCCGAACCGCGGCCACGGAGCGGTCGGCGAGGTCGCCTGGTCTCCGGACGGTCGGCGCATCGCCTTCACGGCGACGGTCGATCCGCCACGCTTCCTGGTGGGGCCGACGGACGCCGTGGACCGGCAGGCTCGATCGGGTGCCCAGCAGGGAGAGCTCGGATCGGCGGCCACATATCGCGCCTCGCCGCGCGCGCGGCGGATGGAGCGCACGGATTGGCGCGGCGACGGCGAAGGGTTCCGGGACCGCTGGTCGCACCTGTTCGTCGTGGACGTCGCGCCTCGTGCCGCCGCCATCCAGGTGACCCGGGGGGACTGGGGTGTCAGCCACATCACCTGGCATCCGGACGGTCGGACGATCGCGTTCACGGCGGACCGCGGCCCGGAACCGGACCTGCGGCCTCGGACGACGATCTGGGCCGTGGACGTGGGCGACGCCGGCGGCACCGGCTGGGCCGAGACCGAACCGCGCGAGGTGATGGCACCGGGCGGTTGGGCGAATCATCCGGCCTGGTCCCCGGACGGCCGCTGGCTCGCGGCGATCGGCATCCTCGGGCCCGAGCCGCTGGACGACGTCATCCCGGGCCTGCTCCTCGGGCCGTCGGACGGGTCGCGCCCTCCCCACGCCCTCGCCCCCGAGCTGGACCGGCCGATCGGCAACTGGGCCGACACGGACCTGAACGGCTGGATGGTGGACGGGCGGGCCGGCCCATCCTGGATGGCCAAGGACACCGTGATCGCGACGGTGTCGGACCGGGGCCGCTCCCTGCCGACCCGGTTCCGCATCGATCCCGCCGACGGACGGCCCATCGATCCGCCGCGACCGGCCGCACGCGAGGCCCACGGGCCATGGTCGGATGCCACGTCTCACGCTCTGGCCATCGCGCCGAGCGGCACCATCGCGGTCCTCGGGACCCTCGGGACGCGGGCCCAGGAACTGATGGTCCTTGAGGCCGCTGCGGACGGGGAGCCGTCGTGGTCCACGCGCACGACGTTCGGATCACGCTGGCAGGCCCGCCATCCGATGCCGATCATGCGCCGCCTGGACGCGCCGGGCCCCGGCGGGCCGATCGAGACCTGGGTCGCCTCGCCGGCGGACAGCGGGGACGGTCCGCTGCCGACCATCGTGGACGTCCATGGGGGACCGCTCGGCGCCTGGGCGCCCGCTCCGCACATGGAGGTCCTCCTGCTCGTGGCCGCGGGATACCGCGTGGTGCTGCCGAACATCCGGGGTTCGGCGACCTACGGTCGCGAATGGATCCGACCGCAGCTCGGCGACTGGGGGGGCGTGGATGCCGCCGACGTCCACGCGGCCGTTGACCATGTCCTTGCGCTGGGGCTGGCGGACCCAAACCGAGTCGGCGTCATGGGCCTCAGCTATGGCGGCTTCATGGTCAACTGGCTGGTGGGGACGACGGACCGGTTCGCGGCGGCCGTCTCGGAGAACGGGGTCACCAATCAGGTGTCCGACTGGGCCAATTCGGACGAGGGCCCGGAGTACGATCGTGCCGCGCTGATCGGGGATCCACTCTCGCCGGAAGGCATCGACAGGCTGTGGCGGCAGTCTCCGTTGCGCAACGTCGCGAACGTCCGGACGCCGCTGCTCATGCTCCAGGCCGGAGCCGATCTGCGCTGTCCCCCGCAGGACAACGAGCAGTTCTTCATCGCTCTGCGTCACCTGCGCCGCACGGTCGAGTACGTTCTCTACCCGGACGAGGCCCATGTCTACGGTTCGTCCGGGCGGGTGGATCGGCGGATCGACCGCAACGAGCGGATCATCGCCTGGTTCGATCGCTACCTCCGCCGTTGAACCGGCGCAAGCCGCGACGGGACGGTCGGCGATCGCGCCGGGAACGAACGGCCGGCTTGTTTCCACCCCGGCGCCCGGTCAGGATGCGCTCGTGAGCCGTCCCGCCCGCGATCCACGGTCCCTGGGCGTCGCCATCGCGATCGCGACCGCGATCCTGGCGATCGGGGCCGCGGCGACGCCCGGTTCGGCCGCCGCAGCCGATTTCCCCACCGGATACGAGGGATATCACACGTACGCCGAGGTGGGGGCGGCGACAGCCGCAGTGGCGGCCGCGCATCCCGACATCGCCCAGCGGTTCTCGATCGGGCAGAGCTACCGGGGCCGTGAGCTGTGGGCGATGAAGATCTCGGACAACGTCGCCTCGGACGAGCCCGAGCCCGAGATCCTGTACGACGGCGGCCACCACGCCGACGAGCACATGGGTGTCGAGATGGCCCTCCGCATCATGCACTGGCTGGTGGAGGGCTACGGCCCGGACCCGCGGATCACGAAGATCGTCGATACCCGGGAGATCTGGATCGTGTTCATGGTCAACCCCGACGGCGTCCAGCACGATATCCACGACGGCACGTTCCATTTCTGGCGCAAGAACCGCCAACCCACACCTGGGAGCACGAAGGTCGGCACGGACCTGAACCGGAACTACGGCTATCGCTGGGGCGGTGGCGGTCTGACCAGCAAGAACCCGGCGGCGATCACGTACCGCGGCCCGAGCGCCTTCTCCGCACCGGAAACCCGGGCGATGCGGGATTTCCTGAAGAGCCGGGTCGTCGGCGGGACCCAGCAGATCAAGGCGCATATCACGTTCCATGAGTACGGCCGGCTCGTGATGTGGCCCTATGGCTACACGCTGAAGGACGTGCCCGGCGACATGACCCGCGACGATCATGCGGCGCTGGTCGCCATCGGCCGGAAGATGGCCGCAACGAGCGGCTACCGGGCGATGCAGGCAAGCGACAACTACGTCACCACCGGGACGACCCGCGATTACGCCTACGGCACGTACCGCATCTTCTCGTACACCTTCGAGCTGTCCACCAAGGACTACCCGGGCGACGGCAAGATCGCCGGTGAGACCGGACGCAACAAGGAGGCCATCCTGTACCTGGCCGAACGCGCGTGGTGTCCGCTCGGCGTCCTCGGTGCGACCGTGAAGGCCGCTCGCTGCGGTGCATTCGACGACGACCTCGAAGTCGCGCGCGGCTGGTCGGTAGATCCGGATGGGACCGACACGGCGCTGGCGGCCACGTCCGGCCGATTCAGTCGCTCGAATCCGGCCTCGACGTCAGCGAGCGGCCTCAAGCAGCTCGGCTCCGTCCCATCCGGCTCGCGCGCCCTCGTCACCGGCGCCAAGGCCGGCGCGTCGGCGGGATCCTACGATCTCGACGGACGAACGTCGGTTCGGTCCCGCGCATTCGCTCTGGCGGCCGGCTTGGGCCAGCGCCTCACGTTCCGGTACGTCTTCGCGCATTCGGCGGCGTCCACGGCCGACGACAGGCTCCGGGCGATGATCGAGGATGCCGACGGCACGCTGACGACCGTGTTCACGCGATACGGCAAGGCGGCCGACGTCGACGGGGCATGGCGCACGGCCAGTGTCGCGCTCGACGCGTGGGCCGGCCGCACGATCCGTGTCCGGTTCGAGGCGGTCGACGGCGGCCGCGGGAACCTGGTCGAGGCCGAGATCGACGACGTCAGGGTCACCCGCCCAGGCTGACGGCCGAGCGCCGGGACCGTCGTGCGGTTCGGCATCAGCCGGGCCAAGCCCGAGCGCCGGGACCTCAGTCGAAGCTGATCTCCGGGCGCGGGGTCGTCAGCTGCCGGGCCGCAGCGCGGTGGCCGGCCAGGGCCGCCCGTTGCAGAGATGCCGTAACGGGATGACCGGCCGCACGGGCGGTGAACCAGACGACCAGGAACCCCGCCGTGAACGCGTCCCCGGCGCCGGTGGTGTCGAGCGCGGCAACCTGTCGTGTCGCGACCTCGAACCGCAGCAGGCCCTCACCGACCGAGCCCCGGGTCAGGATCGTGGCTCCCTTGGGTCCCCGCTTGACGATCGCCGTGGGAGCGAACTCGAGCAGGCCGTCGGGGCGGTTGGTGCCGAGCAGGGCCTCCGCCTCCGCGGCGGTCGCGAACAGCAGATCCGGGTTCAGCTCAGCCATCCGCGCGCGCGCCGCTTCCCGGCCATCGGCGAGAAGCGGGACGATCGACGAGAGATCGGCGCTGATCGTGGCGCCTGCAGCCCGGGCGAGTTCGACCGCTCGCATCCCGGCCAGCCCGAGCGGTTCGCCGAGCAGAGAGTAGGTGGGCACGTGCAGCACGTCGGCACGACTGAACCACTCGGGACGCAGGTCTGCCGGGGCCAGCTGCAGGGCGGCTCCGCGGTCCTGGACGAATGAACGCTCGCCGCCGGCGGTGACGAGGACACCGATCCGCCCGGTTCGCGCGCCGGCGACGCGCACGACGCGCGGCGTCACGCCATCGCTCCGGACGGCGCTCACGAGCGCCCGCCCCGTGGCGTCGCGTCCCACGGCACAGACCAGGCTTGCGTTCGCTCCGAGTCGGCCAAGCCAGCGGGCCGTATTGGCCGCCGATCCGCCCTGCACGAGGGACACCCGACCGGGCACGTCCGTGCCGGTCTGGAGGGGACCCTCGGGCGCGAGGACGACGTCCAGCACGAGATCGCCCACGACG